>CAZZGO010000019.1:0-1947 GCA_964654245.1 uncultured Pseudobdellovibrionaceae bacterium
CCGCGGCGATACGGCCAAAAAGCGGAATGCTGTCATATTTAGGCGAAGAAAAAACCGACGCCGATTTGGCCGAAGATTTTTTATCGGTGGTGTGATTTTCGGGAAGGCGCGTCACCTCAAGCGCGCGCGCGCGGTGCGGTAGGCGTTGAAGATATCCCCGTTCCACCAAGGCAGAAATCAGGCGGTGAATACCGGATTTGGATTTCAGGCCGAGTTGTTCACGCATTTCATCAAAAGAGGGGGCAACCCCATCTCGACCCAGACGTGTGTGAATAAGAAGAAGCAGATCTTTCTGCTTTTGTGTCAGCATGGGAAATATCCTTTAACGTGGTCTAAGGCACAGCCTGATTCGAACAAGCGTTCACTTATGTTCTATCTTTATTCGCCCTTTGTGTCAAGTCTGTCCCAAAATCGCGCGGGTGGCTGACCCGATATCGGGCTGACGAAGCAGGCTTTCGCCGATTAAAAATGCCCCATATCCGGCGGATTCAAAACGAGCAACATCATCGGCCGTATAAAGCCCGCTTTCGGCAACCTTGAGCGCAGAATTCGGCATACGCGGGGCCAGCGACAGCCCGGTGTTTAAATCCACATTCAATGTTTTCAAATTACGATTATTGACGCCGATCATGTCGGGAGAAAATAGCAGTGCCCGTTCCAGTTCTTCGGCGTCATGGATTTCGACCAGCACATCCAGCGATAAGGATTTTGCCAGATGGTAAAAATCATGCGCTTCGCCGTCGCTAAGTGCCGCCATGATGAGCAAAACACAATCCGCGCCCAATAAGCGTGATTCATAAATTTGATAGGCATCAATCATGAAATCTTTGCGCAAGATGGGAAGTGTCACATGCGACCTGACGGCGATTAAATCTTCATCCTGCCCGTGGAAATAAGGTGTATCCGTCAAAACAGACAGGCAGGCCGCGCCCGAGGCCGCATAAATTTGCGCGATGGCGACCGGGTCAAAATCAGGCCGGATGATGCCTTTGCTAGGCGAGGCTTTTTTAACCTCTGCGATCAACGCGCGGGGCGTTGCAGTGAGCGCGCGTCTAAATCCGCGCGGGGGGGCAATCCCATCTATTTTCTTCTGAAGATCAGCCAGCGGCAGATGTGTTTTTCGGCGGGCGACATGATCCCGTTTATCGGCACATATTTTTTGAAGAATATCGCTCATGCGTGTTCCTGTGAAAAGGCAATATAATCATTTAAGGTTTGGAGCGCTCTGCCTGAATCAATCGCATGGGCGGCACGCGCGATGCCTTCGCGCAAATCAGGGCAGGTGCCATGAATGTTAAGCACGGCCGCCACGTTTAAACACACAATGTCACGATAGGGCGAAAGACGACCCTGTAAAAGTTCACGCAGAGCCTCTGCATTGTCTTCGGCGGTTCCGCCTTTGAGATCTTGAGGGTCGGCATAATTTAACCCGACTTGTTCAGGGGAAAGTATAGCCTCAGTAATATCTCCGCCGCGCAAGATAGATACACGCGTATCGCCCGTCGTGGTGATTTCATCCAGCCCATCAGACCCATGCACCACCCACGCACAGACCGTTCCAAGATTTTTGAGTGTTTCGGCCATGGGTCTGCGCCAGCGATCCTCATACACACCCATCAACTGGCGTGATGCGCCTGCCGGGTTTGCCAAGGGCCCTAGCAAATTAAACATGGTGCGCTGACCGATTTTTTTGCGTACGGGGGCCACATATTTCATCGAAGGATGATGGGCGGGCGCCATGAGAAAACAAAAATTAAACCGTTTGAGGGCTTCGGATAAATGCTCTGGGCTTAAACTTAAACGAACGCCTAGTTGTTCCAGCACATCGGCCGCACCGCTTTTGGATGAGGCCGCGCGGTTACCGTGTTTGGCTACCGGAACGCCGCACGTCGCCGATACCAGCGCGACAGACGTTGAAATATTGAGCGTGTGTTGTCCATCCCCGCC
>CAZZGO010000019.1:1957-20201 GCA_964654245.1 uncultured Pseudobdellovibrionaceae bacterium
GTGCCGCAACAATCCACCGTGTCCGGGGGGGCGATGATGGGGATACATTTTTCGCGCAGAACCTGTGCCGCACCTGTCAATTCATCCACGGTTTCGCCCCGCGCCGATAAATCCAGAAGAAAGGATTCAATCTCTGAATCCAGCATGTCGCCCGACATGATCCGGCGCATGGTAGCAACCATATTGTCCCTGGCTTTGGACATCATGTGAGATCCAGAAAATTCTTGATCATGACATGGCCATGTTCGGTGGCGATGCTTTCCGGGTGGAATTGTACCCCGTGAATGGGCTTTGTCCGGTGCATCGCCCCCCATGATGAGCCCATCTTCCGTTTCGGCGGTGATAATCAGATCAGATGGGAAGGTCTTTTTTTCGACCACCAGCGAATGATACCGTGTGGCCGAAAAAGCAGGCGGGATGTTCTTAAAGATACTTTGCCCCGTGTGATGAATGGTGGATATTTTTCCATGCATGGGGGTAGGGGCGCGCACAACCTCCCCGCCGAAAACCTGCCCGATGGCCTGATGCCCCAGACACACCCCCATCAAGGGGATATCGTGACGGGCACAGGCAGAAATCAGATCAAGGCAGATACCCGCATGATCGGGGTCAGAAGGCCCGGGGGAAATCATGACCCCGCGGGGTTTTTGCCGGATGACCTCATCCGCCCTGATCTGGTTGTTGCGATGTACCGACACATTCGCCCCCAGATCCCCCAGATATTGTACGAGGTTATAGGTAAAACTATCGTAATTATCGATCAGAATAATCATCTGTCTGTTATGACGCGGACATAGACGAAGGGCAAGGGCATTGATAGGGTGCGGGGTATGCCCTCACGACGTCCCCGCCAACCCAGATCCCGTCAGAAAGACACGTTGTTATTCATGGTGATTGCCATCGGGTTGATGGTGCTGGCGGATCAGGTCTTTTTCAAAGGCCCCCCTGCCTATCATGAACAGATTAAGGCGCGGTATGAACAAGAACACCCCATATCGCCCCCGCCCGTGCCCTTGCCTGTGATCGAAGCTAAACCCGCCTCACCCGAAATCCCGGTACCCGTGCCGGTTATTCTGCCCGCGCCGTCACCCCCGATAAAAGCACGTATTGCCATCATTATTGACGATATGGGGATCAGCCCGGCCTATAGCCGGCAGGTGATGGAATCCCTGCCGCCCGACGTGACGTTAGCGTTTCTGCCGTATGCCCCCAAAACCCCGGATCTGGCGCGTATAGCAAAAGCTAAAGGACATGAATTAATGATTCATGTGCCCATGGCGGCTTTAAAAGAGGATCAGGATTTAGGCGACATGGCGTTACGCCGAGGGATGACGCCCCCCGATATTACCGCCGAGTTAGCGCGCATGATGGCCGTGTTTTCCGGGTATCAGGGCATTAACAATCATATGGGCAGTTATATGACGCAGGATCCGGATGCCATGTCGGCGGTGATGTCCGTACTTAAGGCCAAGAATCTTTTTTTCGTTGATTCTAAAACATCCCCGCACTCCGTTGCCGGGGAGATCGCCCGTCAAGCCGGTGTCAGATATGCGGCGCGGGATGTGTTTATTGACCATGAACCCACGGCAGAATTTGTCACATCATCATTACACACAGCCGAAAAAATGGCCTTAAAGCGCGGCCAGGCCGTGATCATCGGCCACCCGAAGGATGTCACGATTGAGGGATTAAAAAAATGGATACCGACCTTAAAAGACAAAGGGATTGAGATTGTCCCGGTCAGTCATTTGATGCCACAGACGCCATGATGGTTTCTTGTGCGGCCAGTATAACAGCTTTGGCCTTGTTACAACTTTCTTGAAATTCAAAGGCGGGGTCAGAGTCAGCCACGATGCCGCCGCTGGCCTGAACGTAGACTTTACCGTCTTTGACCAAAGCCGTGCGAAGCGCGATACAGGTATCCACATCCCCGTTGCCATCCAGATAGCCCACGCATCCGGCATAATAACTGCGGCGGGTGGTTTCCAGTTCGTCGATGATTTCCATCGCCCGAACCTTGGGCGCGCCGCTGACGGTACCAGCCGGAAACCCAGCAAACAGGGCATCCAGCGAGTCTGTACCCTCTTTAAGACGCCCTTCGACATTGGATACGATATGCATGACATGGGAATATTTTTCGATGGTGAATTGTTCCGTCACCTTGACCGTTCCGATGGCGGCCACGCGTCCTACATCGTTTCGTCCTAAATCAAGGAGCATGAGATGTTCGGCGCGTTCTTTGGGGTCTGATAATAAATCTTCTGCCAATGCGGAATCTTCGGCAGAGGTTTCCCCGCGTTTGCGTGTCCCGGCGATCGGACGAATGGTGACGACCCCGCCGCGCACCCGCACCATGATTTCAGGGCTGGAGCCGACGAGCGAAAACCCGCCAAAATTTATATAGAATAAAAAGGGAGAGGGGTTGAGCCGCCGTAGCGTGCGGTAGAGATGAAAGGCGGGTAAATCAAACGGCAAGGAAAAACGTTGCCCCAACACCACCTGAAAAATATCCCCGGCGCGGATATAGTCGATGGCTTTGTTTACGCTGTCGTGAAAAGCGGACTCTGTGATATTCGAAGTTACGGGCAAGGGTGTTGATAGGCTTGAGCGTGCCTGAAGATAAGACAGGGGAATGGGGCTGGAGAGTCGATCAATCACCCGGCGTAAGCGATCTTCAGCGTCAGATTTAATCTGTTTAGCGTTCCCTGAGGTCTCACGCACGGGGGTCACAAGGCACATGCGGCTTTGGACGTTGTCAAAAATCACCATCAAGGTGGGGCGGATCATGACGCTATCAGGGATGTTCAGTTCATCTGGGTTCTCGTCAGGAATATTTTCGATGAGCCGAACCATGTCATAGCCCATATATCCGAATAAACCAGAAGGCCCCATCGGCGGAATTTCAGGTGCCACGATATCAATTCGGCTACCTTGGACATGACGGCGTAAATCACCCAGCGGGTCGTGTGTAGATGGATTTTTGGCGTGATATTCCCAGATCAGGTCAGGCATAAGCCCAATAGCGGAATATCGCCCCAATACCGCACCGCCTTCGACTGATTCTAATAAAAACGAATGTTTTTCATCACGGGCGATTTTTAAATAAGCGGAGACGGGCGTTTCCAGATCAGCCGGCAACCATGTCCAGACGAGCTGAGTTTTACCCGCCTGAAGATTTTTTTCGAACGCCGCATGATCCGGGAAAAAAGTGAGGCTCACGTTACGGGGTTCCTGTGTTATCCGGGGTCGCGCCATACATCATATCCAGCAGACGTTGATTAATTTTAACTTCCGCATGTTGACCGATGTCATTGACAAAAGACCCCAGCACGTCATTGGCAAAACCCGATTTTTCCGCGCGGGTAATCGCCTCAAGATCAGAGGGACTGGCCTTATCGGTAGACCCCAGTGCAATGTCTGTCACGTTGATGACCAGAATACCGTCTTCGGTTTCGGCCATAAAAGGGCTGGCCTTGTTTGAGGTAAAAATTTTGGCATGTGCAACGGGCCCCAGAATTTTAGGGGCTGTTTGTGCGCGCGTGAGATGAGACAGACGCTCCAGCTTGCCACCGGTCTTTTTGGCCATTTCTGCCATCGAGGCAGAGCCAGATTCGAGTTGCTTCACCGCATCCAGTGCCCGGGCGCGATTGGTTAAATCTTTTTGTTCCTTGATCCAGCGTTTACGCAAGGTATCACGCACATCATCAAACGGTTTATATGATGACGGGGTGACTTGATCGATTCTGACGGTGGCAAAACGGCCATCATCCAATTCAATCAGCGGTGTGGTTTCCCCTTGGTTAAATTCAAAAGCCTGCGCCAGAATTTTTGCCCGGTCTGATTCAAATGATTTTAAAACTTCGGTGCCCTTATCCGTGAGGCCATTCACCCGGACATTGGACAAAGTTTCGGTGGTCAGGCCATATTCCTTGACAATGGCTTCCAAAGATTCGCCCCCGGCTAGACGGTCATCGACCTCGGTGGACAGGTTCAACATGGCATCCACAGATTGTGCATGGGACAGCATATCGGTAATTTCTTTTTTTTACCTCGCCGAGCGGCACCGTATCCGGGGGCAGAATTTTTGTGATCTTCATCACATGGTTGCCCAGTTCGGTTTGAACGGGGCCGATGACATCGCCTTCTTTGCCGGCAAAGACCGGGGCTGATATTTCCGGCAATAGGCCGGATTGTTGGTAATCATCTTCGGCCAGATAGGCTTTGGCATCCCCCGTGACGGATATCACGGCGTCTTTTAATGAGGCGCCATCTTTGACGGCAGACGTGATTTTTTCGGCCTGCGCGGGATCGGACACTACGGCCTGCTGAACGTTGCGGCGTTCGGGTTTGGTATAGCGGGCGATATTATCGTCATAATATTTTTGAATCTGCTCGTCCGTTACCGTGATCTCTTTTTTCAACATGGCCGTATTTAATACCGCCAGTGTCAATGAACGTGTTTCCGGGATGGCATATTCCAGTTTGTTGGCATCGTAATATTTGGTCAGTTGATCATCCGTGGGTTGGTCAATGCCGGTGACGCTTTCAGAACTCAGGATGATCGCTTCCACATCCCGTGTCTGTTTTTCAAACCGGTAGTAATCCGAAACCAGAGCGGGAGGCACAATACCTGCGCCCGACAACAGGGCACCCCGTAACAAGGTATTACCTGTTTCCTGACGGATGGAGTTGATAAATTCCTCTTCGGATATGCCTTGTTGGCGGAGAATCTGGCGAATGGCATCGCTTTTATTCTGCCCGCCTGCCGCCGCGATTGAAGCGGTCAGTTTGCTGATTTGTGTCATCACATCATCATCGCCCACGTGAATCCCCAGATTTTGGGTCTCGCGGGTCAAAAGCCGTTGCTGGATTTCACTGGCCAGGATCTGGTTAATCAGTCCCAGGCGATACGCTTCCTGGGGCGATATGCCTTGTGCGCCCAGCACACGCCGAACCGTGCGGTCAAATTCCTGCACGCCGATGGTGACGCCGCCGCCTTTGGCCACATCATGATTGCCGAAATTTCCCCCGCGGAAAAATCCGCCGACATCGGTCAAGACCAACCCGCCCCCGGCCATCAGCAGGAACCCCAAAAGGATGTACTTTAAAAATCCGGTTTTCGTGTTATCCCGCAAGGCGTTGAGCATGGATATCCTCTCTTTTCATTTTGAACCCAAAGCACTATAAGAAGAACGTCATTTCGGGGCAAGGACTTAAAGGATTAAAAGAGGATAGAAACAAAAACACATGAAAAAATTAATTGCCGGAAACTGGAAGATGAACGGGTCATGGGCGTCGGCGATGGATCTGGCGCGCACGGTGGAAACATCTGTGGCCGCTGAACCGGGGTTATTATCCCGTTGTGATTTTCTGGTCTGTCCGCCCTTTGTGCATGTGGGGGGTGTCAAGCCTCTGCTGACGCATGTATCGCTCGGGGCACAGGATTGTTCTCTCTTTACTAATGGGGCCTATACGGGCGATGTCTCCGCCGACATGTTGGCCGATATGGGATGTACGTACGTCATTCTGGGGCATTCCGAACGTCGCCAGCATTTTGGCGAAACAGATGACGCTATCCGGCAGAAAGCCGAAAAAGTCTGGCAGGCTGGCATGACGGCCTTGATCTGCGTCGGCGAAACCGAAGCCCAGCGCGAGGAGGGGCAAGAAGCCCATATCGTGGCCGAACAAATGAAGCACGCCATTCCGGATGGGGCGACAGCCCGGAATGTTGTGGTGGCCTATGAACCCGTTTGGGCGATTGGGACGGGGAAAACAGCGACCCCGGATGATATCCGCACCATGCACTCCTTTATCAAGGATCAGTTATCGGCGAGATTCGGCGATCAACCGATCCGGATTCTCTATGGCGGGTCGGTTAAGCCATCGAACGCGGGAGATATTTTTAACATTCCGGATGTTCACGGCGCGCTTATTGGCGGCGCATCCCTAAAATCCAGTGATTTCATAGGGATCGCTAAAGAAGTTAAGGAGATAGATTAAATGCCCGTCATACATATTAACATAAGAAACATTCTTTCTGTAGACCAAAAAAGAGATGTGGCCAAAAAGATCACCGATGTGATAGAGACTTCGCTGGGGATTGACCCCCAACGTACGGAAATATTTTTTCACGATATTCCTGACGAAAATTACGCGAAAGCAGGTATCTTGCTGGTCGATCAGGATAAAAACAGGAAATAAAAAATGGAAAATGTCGTTTTAGTTATTCATCTTATTCTGGCGCTTGCGATTATCGGGCTGGTGCTGATTCAACGCTCTGAAGGCGGGGGGTTGGGCATTGGTGGATCGGGTGGCGGTCTGGGCGGGCTGGCCACGGCGGGTCAGACGGCCAACGCTCTGACCCGGGCGACAGGAATCTGTGCGGGATTGTTCTTCGTGACGTCGTTAACACTGGGCGTGATGGCCGGGCTTCATCATAAATCCGGGTCATTGCTGGAAAATCTGGATAACGTTCCGGCGGCGGCTGTATCTGTTGACACCCCGGAGAAAACCACAGATAAAGAACTCCCGGAGGCTGATCAGTCTGGTGCCACGAAAGCTCCGGTTCCATCTGCCCCTATTTCTGAATAAAAAACCTTCGGGTGACACCGAAGCTTTGAGGGATTCGATAAGGGTTTTATGACACGTTTTATTTTTATTACCGGCGGTGTGGTGTCTTCTTTGGGGAAGGGGCTCGCATCGGCCGCGCTGGGCGCGTTGCTTCAGGCGCGCGGATATAAAGTCAGGCTGTGTAAGCTTGATCCGTACTTGAATGTTGACCCCGGTACGATGAGCCCTTTTCAGCATGGCGAAGTGTTTGTCACGGATGACGGCGCGGAAACCGATCTCGATTTAGGACATTACGAACGGTTCACCGGAAATTCTGCCTGTAAGAATGACAACACCACCACGGGGCGCATTTATACCAACGTGTTGGCGCGCGAACGCCGGGGCGATTATCTGGGCGCGACGGTTCAGGTCATCCCGCATGTCACCGATGAAATTAAATCCTTTATCCGTGAAAAAGACGGATCGGCCGATTTTGTGCTGGTCGAAATTGGCGGCACGGTCGGCGATATCGAAAGCCTGCCGTTTTTGGAATCCATCCGTCAGTTCGGTAATGAAATGGGCAGAGCCAGAGCCTTGTTCATTCATGTGACGTTGCTTCCGTATATTCCGGCGGCGGGGGAATTGAAAACCAAACCAACCCAGCATTCCGTGAAAGAATTGATGGCGGTAGGGATCAGGCCGCGCATTTTGCTTTGCCGGGCGGATCGCCAGATTGACAAAGAAGAACTGAGAAAAATTGCCCTATTTTGCAATATCGATGACGAAAAAGTCATTCCGGCACTGGATGTGAAAACCATCTATGAAGTGCCGTTATCGTATCATAAGGAGGGTTTGGATACGCAGGTTCTGGATGCATTCGGGATCAAGGACGCCAAGGCACCTGATTTATCCAAATGGGAAGAAATTGTCCGGCGTATTAAAAACCCGGAATCCGAAGTCACGATTGCAGTGGTCGGAAAATATACCAACCTGACGGATAGTTATAAATCGCTTAACGAGGCGTTGGTACATGGCGGCATTGCCAATAACGCCAAGGTGAATATCAAGTTTGTGGAATCAACCCTATTTGATAGCGCAGAAAAAGACATCGTCCATCAACTGGATGGTGTGCATGCCATTTTGGTGCCGGGCGGATTCGGGGAGCGCGGCGCCGAAGGCAAGATCAAGGCCGCGAAATTTGCCCGTGAGCGAAAAATTCCTTACTTCGGGATTTGTTTTGGGCTTCAGATGGCGGTCGTCGAAGCGGCACGCCACACGATCGGGATCAAGGACGCAACGTCTACCGAATTCGGTGAAAAAGGAACGCATATCATCGGCCTGATGACCGAGTGGGTCAAAGGCAACGCCAAAGAAGAACGTACCGCCGCCAACGATATGGGTGGCACCATGCGTTTGGGGGCATATCCGGCGATGTTGCGATCAGGTTCCAAGGTTGCGGAAATTTACGGGAGTGCATCGATTTCCGAGCGTCACCGCCACCGATATGAAGTGAACGTGGCCTATAAAGAAAAGCTTGAAGAAAAGGGTTTTATTTTTTCCGGCATGTCGCCCGATGGCACCCTGCCGGAGATTTGCGAGCGTAATGACCACCCCTGGTTTATCGGCGTTCAATATCATCCCGAGTTGAAATCTAAACCTTTTGACCCACATCCTTTGTTTGTCTCCTTCGTGAAGGCCGCGATTGAACAGGGACGGTTGGTGTAATCATGAAAAAAGTTAAAATCGGCTCGATTGAAATTTCTAATGGTAATCCTTTTACGCTGATCGCGGGGCCTTGCCAGATGGAATCCCGGGATCATGCCTTTGACATGTGCGGCGCATTGGTGGAACTCACGCGCAAGCTGAATATTCCGTTTGTCTATAAAACATCGTTCGACAAGGCCAACCGCACGAGCCTGAAGGGGCAACGCGGTATGGGGCTTGAGGCCTCTATGACCGTATTCAAGGATTTGAAAAAAACATTCGGCGTGCCGATGCTCACCGATATTCATACCGAAGAACAAGGCGGCCTGATGGCCAAGGTGGTAGATATCATCCAGATCCCGGCGTTTTTGTGCCGCCAGACCGATTTATTATTGGCCGCGGGACGTTCCGGCGCGGTGGTGAATGTGAAAAAGGGACAATTTTTGGCACCGTGGGACATGAAAAATGTCGCCGATAAAATTGCGAGTACGGGGAATGATAACATTCTGTTGACCGAACGCGGCGCCAGTTTCGGATATAACACACTCGTTGCAGATATGCGCTCGCTTCCGATCATGGGACAGACTGGGTATCCCGTCATCATGGATGCTACGCATGCTGTTCAACAACCGGGCGGGCAGGGCACATCCAGCGGCGGCGACCGCACGATGGTACCGGTCTTGGCGCGGGCGGCGGTGGCTGTGGGCGTGGCGGGGGTCTTCATGGAAACGCATCAAGACCCGGATAACGCCCCGTCTGATGGGCCGAATATGGTCAAGCTGGCGGATATGGGCGGGTTACTAGAAACTCTCAAAGCCCTTGATTCGATTGTTAAAAAATAGGGTGTATCTTTTTTAATTTTTAAATAACCCGGAATGTGTTAATATTTGGATATATGAAGCAGTAAGCTTTTTTGAAAAAACAAAGGATTTGTTGTGACGACCATCCCCGGAGCTTCCCAATATAAAAATGCCGCCATTCTGGCGAATAAGAAGGGTCTGTCTGCCCAGAGCACGTCTTTGATTCAAAGCTTTGGCACAGTGGATCTGTTGGATCTGGCCGGGGGGAATAGCCGGGGGATTGGACTCTCAAGCCGTTCCCGGGCGATTACAAAACAATTCCTTCAACAAAGCGCATCGGGTTTTAATACGGTGTTTTCTCTGGGCACATCCAAATTGGGATCACCTGAAATTATTGCCCGGGAGATTCAAGCTTTGCGTGCGAAACTGCCGCAGGGTCAGATAGATCCCTCACTCCGCGGTTCCAGCGTCGATACGAAAGCTTAAAAAAACCGCTCTTTTCATTTTTGTAAAACGCGCTTATCTTCTTTTCTGAAAACCCCCAAGGAGAGAAGACATGACCGCCATACTTGATATTAACGCCCGTGAAATTCTGGATAGCCGGGGCAATCCCACGGTTGAAGTTGATGTGGTGCTGGAAAGTGGTGCCATGGGCAGAGCGGCCGTACCCTCAGGCGCATCGACCGGCGCACACGAAGCAGTTGAATTACGCGATGGCGATAAATCCCGTTATGGCGGTAAAGGGGTGCTGAAGGCTGTGGCGGCGGTGAATGGGGATATCACCGAAGCCTTGATTGGCCTGGATGCCGAAGACCAAATGATGATTGACCAGACAATGATGGATCTGGACGGGAGTGACAACAAATCCCGATATGGGGCGAATGCTATTCTGGGTGTATCGCTGGCATGTGCCAAGGCCATGGCCAATGAAATGGATATGCCATTATATCGGTATCTGGGCGGGCCTTATGCCCATGTTCTCCCGACACCGATGATGAATATTATTAATGGCGGCAAACACGCCGACAATCCGGTTGATTTTCAGGAATTCATGATTATGCCGGTCGGGTTTGATGATTTCGCCAAGGCTTTGCAGTGCGGGGCGGAGATTTTCCATGCCTTGAAAAAACAGCTTCATGATGCCGGGATGAACACGAATGTGGGCGATGAAGGCGGTTTCGCGCCGGCGGTTAAATCGGCAACTGAGGCACTCGATTTCATCATGAAATCAATTACGTCTGCCGGATACACGCCGGGCGAAGATGTCATGATTGCCCTTGATTGCGCCGCCACCGAGTTTTTCAAGGACGGTAAATACCATCTGGAGGGCGAAGGCCGCGTTCTCACTTCTGATCAGATGGTGTTGTATTTCAAGGAACTCTGTGATGCGTATCCGATTGTGTCGATTGAGGACGGACTGGCCGAAGATGATTGGGAGGGCTGGATTGCGCTCACCAAGGCACTGGGTGCCCGCGTTCAATTGGTAGGCGATGATTTATTCGTCACCAATGCTAAACGGTTGCAACAGGGAATTGATCAAGGGGCAGGGAATGCCATTTTGGTTAAGGTCAACCAGATTGGCTCTCTGACGGAAACTCTGGAAACCATCGAACTGGCCAAGCGGGCAGGTTTTGGGATTGTGCTATCCCATCGTTCCGGGGAAACCGAAGACGCCACAATCGCCGATATTGCGGTTGCCACGAATGCCGGGCAGATCAAGACTGGGTCGCTCTCCCGCTCTGACCGCACGGCGAAATATAATCAACTCCTGCGGATAGAAGAAGAATTGGGATCTTCTGCGCGTTATGCCGGGGCGTCTATTCTCCGCGCGCTTCCACCCTCCGCCAAGGCCAAAAAGAAAGCGGCCTAACTCTGCGCCGGTGTGAATATGCAGTTTTTATTTCAAGGCGTTGATTCTATAGTATTTTTTATTTGACGGAGTCAGGCGAATATGATTCCCTAGTGGGATGAGAAAACTCATCGATCAACGCTATGTGGTTAGGCAAAATATTATTGCTGTGATTGGCGTATGTTTGTCTGTTTATTTCTCTTATCACCTGATTGCGGGGGAGCGAAGCTATCTGCGTCTGCTATCGCTTCAGAATCAGATCGCTCAGTCTGAAGAGGTGCTCTCTAAAACACGGCAATCACGCGAAGCCCTGGAGCAAAAAGTTGTGATGATGCGTCCGGGTTCGATTAGCCGTGATCTGCTCGAAGAACAGGCGCGATCCAAATTGGGCTTTCGTTACCCCGGTGAAAAAACCGTGATTCTTCCGAAAGATAGATCGTAACATTGTCGCTCTAAGCCTATGCATACTTTTGCGCCGCACAACATGAAGCGTTGGCGCGGGTCTGTTAAATCGTGTATGTCATGTCGGGCAAAAAACATTCATCAGGAGTTCTTTCTTGAGCACGAATAAATCAAAACCTATGAAAAAACCTCATTTAAAGTCTATTTCAAATACATCCCCGGATCCGACCCCGGAGGAAATGAAACAGCTTTATCGCGATATGTTACTTATCCGCCGGTTTGAAGAAAAAGCCGGCCAATTATACGGGATGGGATTAATAGGTGGTTTTTGCCATCTTTATATCGGCCAAGAAGCTGTGGTGACGGGCATTAATTCCGTACAACTGGAGCAAGACACCGTGGTCACTACATACCGAGATCACGGGCATATGCTGGCCAAGGGAATGAATCCCCGCGGTGTGATGGCCGAATTAACGGGACGCGCCGGCGGTTATTCCCGCGGTAAGGGTGGTTCCATGCATATGTTTTCCCAAGAAAAAGGATTTTACGGTGGACACGGAATCGTGGGGGCCTCTACCGCGATCGGGACAGGTCTGGCGTTTACGCATAAATATAAAGGCGATGGCGGTGTGGCTGTATCCTACATGGGGGATGGATCAGCCAACCAAGGACAGGTTGCGGAGTGTTACAACATGGCGGCTCTGTGGAAATTGCCGTGCCTATATGTGATTGAAAACAACCAATACGGCATGGGGACATCGGTCAAACGGTCGTCAGCCGGACAGTTATATTCCAGAGGTTCAGGTTTTGGTATTCCGGGTGAGCAGGTGGATGGTATGGACGTATTCACCGTGCAATCGGCCGCGCGTCAAGCCCTTGATTATGTGCGTTCAGGTAATGGCCCTTATATCCTTGAGGTCATGACATATCGGTACCGGGGACATTCCATGTCTGACCCGGCCAAATATCGCACGAAAGAAGAAGTTGAGGAGATGAAAGAAAATCGTGACCCGATTGCCAATTTGCGCGTCAAAATGCTGACCGAGGCTGGCGTAACCGAAGACTCTCTGAAATTGGTTGAAAAAGAAATCAAGGAAATTGTGAATGATGCCGCTGACTTTGCGACATCGTCTCCCGAACTTCCACCGGAAGAATTATGGACTGATATTTTAATCGAGGTTGCTTAGACACATGCCGACACATATTTTAATGCCCGCGTTATCCCCCACCATGACCGAAGGTAATTTGGCGCGGTGGATGAAAAATGAAGGGGACACCGTCAAGGCAGGAGATGTTTTGGCGGAAATTGAAACCGACAAAGCCACGATGGAAGTTGAAGCCGTTGATGAGGGGATCATGGGAAAGATTCTAATTCCTGCGGGGACGCAATCTGTGGCGGTGAATACGCCCATTGCCGTTCTGGTGGAAGAAGGCGAAAGCGTGGATACGCAAAGTGAGGCAAGGGCCGTGGATATTCCGTGTGTGCCACAATCCAAAGCTATGCCGGATTCTCCTGTCACCACCCAGATGGTTGGTCAGCCTGCTGGCAAAGCCATTAAGAACCGGGATATTTTATATGCCCAAGGGGCGGTCATTGAACCCCCGATTTTCGATGAAGCCAAGTTTTTTACCAGCACAACCCAAAAGACGGTGCGCGAAGCATTGCGGGACGCCATGGCAGAAGAAATGCGGGCCGATGACAAGGTTTATATCATGGGTGAAGAGGTGGCCGAATATAACGGCGCCTATAAGGTCACACAGGGGTTGCTTGATGAATTTGGTGCCAAGCGTGTTATTGACACCCCCATCACGGAGCACGGGTTTGCAGGGCTGGCCGTTGGGTCGGCTATGTCGGGTTTAAGGCCGATTGTTGAATTCATGACCATGAATTTTGCCATGCAGGCGATTGACCACATCATCAATTCTGCCGCCAAAACATTATATATGGCGGGCGGACAATTAGGATGTCCTATTGTATTCCGTGGGCCTAACGGCGCGGCGGCGCGTGTGGCGGCTCAACATTCCCAATGTTTTGCGTCATGGTATGCCCATGTGCCGGGGTTAAAAGTCGTGTCGCCCTGGTCATCATCGGATGCCGCCGGGTTAATCAAGGCCGCCATTCGTGACCCCAACCCGGTGGTCGTGCTGGAAAATGAATTGATGTATGGCCAAACATTTGACGTGCCGACAGATCCTGACTACGTGATCCCGATTGGCCGCGCGAAAATTGAACGCGCCGGAAAAGATGTCACGATCGTCGCCTTTTCGATTATGGTGGGCAAAGCCCTCAAGGCGGCTGAAAAACTGTCTGAGATGGGGATTGATGCTGAAGTCATTAATCTTCGTACCATTCGCCCGCTGGATCGTTACACGATTTTAGAAAGCGTCAAAAAAACCGGGCGCATCGTCACGTGTGAAGAGGGGTGGCCATTTGCCGGGATCGGGGCGGAAATCGCCGCACTGATCGGGGAGCATGCGTTTGATTATCTGGATGCGCCGCTCGCCCGTGTGCATGCCGCCGACGTGCCGCTTCCGTATGCGGCAAACCTCGAAGCCCTCGCGCTTCCTCAAGTCGATGAAATTATTCATGCCGCAAAGAAGGTGTGCTATGTGGCCTGATTATGTAGGAACGATTTCACGCGCCTTGGCTGTCATGTCCTGGATAAAAGCTTTTCGTTTGTCTGAGGTCACGCCTGTATCCCGCCCAACTCTTGCTTTGTCCCAATCTATCCCAAATTTGGAGCCGAGAAGTGAAGATTTAATCAATTGTGCCTCGACAGCACGTACAACAAGCGTTGAAAATTTAGGTGCGCTTTTATTATGTGCTTCTGTTGTTTTAAACGCACGAGCGACATTTAAAAAATCTCGTGCCGCACTGATGGGATCAAATCGATCAGCTTCGGATTTAGTTTTTCTGATTTTCGGCATGAAAATAAACCTATCTACACAGTGAAAAAATTACGGAAAAATATATAGACATATAAAAAAATCGAGTCAACAGCGGAAACGAATACAATGCCAACTAAAATATTGATGCCAGCCTTATCCCCCACCATGACCGAAGGTAATTTGGCGCGGTGGCTTAAGAAAGAAGGGGATATGGTCAAGGCCGGTGATGTCATCGCCGAGATTGAAACCGACAAAGCCACCATGGAAGTCGAAGCGGTGGATGAAGGTAAGCTTGCACGCATATTAATCCCGGCGGGATCACAAGGCGTGAAGGTCAATGCCTTGATTGCAGTGCTTCTGGATGAGGGGGAAAATGATAACGCCGTTGAATCGGCTTTGACGGGTGCGCCTGCGCCCGCTTCATCACCTTCTCCAGCATCTGCACCCACACCCGTGGCTCAGGCGGCGTCTACCCCCTCAGGGCGCCCTACACAGGATCGTGTGTTTGCCTCGCCGCTGGCAAAACGTTTGGCCAAGGAAAAAAATATCAATCTGTCGTTGGTCAAAGGGTCTGGTCCCCATGGCCGAATTATCAAGGCGGATATTTTGGGCAGTGCCGCTTCGTCCGCGACAGCGATGTCATCTTCCATGGCACCTGCCGTCCCTAAACCCCAGCCGATAGAAGGTCAGAAAATTAATGAATTCGGCATGATCTACACCGAAATTCCAAATAACAATATCAAGAAGATTACCGCCAAGCGTCTGACGGAATCTAAATCGACGGTGCCGCATTTTTATCTGACGATCGATTGCCGTATTGATGATTTGATGGCCGTGCGGGAGCAGTTAAATTCTGCGGGCAAGGATCAATATAAATTGTCGGTCAATGATTTTGTCGTGAAGGCGTGCGCCATGGCTCTACAGGCTTATCCGTCTGCGAATGTGAGCTGGACTGAATCAGCCGTACGCCAATACGTTCATAGCGATATTTCTGTGGCTGTGGCCACTCCCAATGGTTTGATGACACCGATTGTTAAAATGGCCGAAGGCAAAGGGCTTAAGACCATTTCATCCGAGATCAAAGATCTGGCGAAACGCGCCCGGGATGGGAAATTAAAACCCGAGGAGTTTCAGGGCGGCACGTTCACAGTATCCAATCTGGGTATGTTTGGCATTAAGGAATTTGGTGCCATTATCAATCCGCCGCAAAGTTGTATTCTGGCGGTGGGCGCAGGCGAAGAGCGCGTCTATGCCGAGAAAGGCCAAATTAAAACTGGCATGTTCATGACCTGTACGCTATCCACCGATCATCGCACCGTGGATGGTGCCGTAGGCGCCGAATTCCTACAGATTTTAAAACGGTACATCGAAAACCCGGCGACGATGTTGTTGTAATGACATACTCACATGATATTTCAACACCAGATGGCCGGGCTCTACAATTAAGGACATGGGCGTCTCCTGTCTTTGCTGTAGGAAAAATGGGGGATGAATTCATACAAAAAGCACACTCGGAGTTAGAAGGTCGTTCACCTGATGATCTGGCACGAGAATCTCTTGAAGGCTTGCTCCGAGCTAAAGACATTATGATGAAAGAAAAAAGAAAGCTGACACATGGCTGAAACAAATTTTGATATCGTGATTATCGGCGGCGGGCCGGGGGGATATGTGGCGGCCATTCGGGCGGCACAGTTAAAGATGAAGGTGGCCGTGATTGAGGCCCATCATCTGGGCGGAATCTGCCTGAACTGGGGCTGTATCCCCACCAAGGCGTTGCTTCGGTCTTCTGAGATTCATCACCTGATCACCCATGCCGACCAATTCGGGTTTGAGGTGAAGGGCGTTTCATTCGATATCAAAAAAATTGTGGCGCGGTCGCGCGGCGTGGCTAAACAGCTCTCGGGCGGAATCGCCCATTTGCTGAAAAAAAATAAAGTCACGGTATTTGATGGGTTTGGAAAATTACTGGGCAAGGGGCAGGTGGCCGTTCAAAAGGACGGTAAAACGCTCGACACCCTCACCGCCAAACACATTATCATTGCCACTGGGGCGCGGGCACGCGTTCTGCCTGGGCTGGAGCCAGATGGCAAACTGATTTGGACATACCGCGAAGCCATGACGCCAGACATCATGCCTAAATCCATTTTGGTGGTGGGGTCTGGTGCCATCGGGATTGAATTTGCGTCTTTCTACCGCAATCTGGGGGCAGACGTCACGGTCGTCGAAGTGATGGATAAAATCCTGCCCGTGGAAGATGACGATATTTCGGCCTTTGCGCGTAAGACGTTCGAAAAACAAGGCATGAAAATTTTAACAGGTGCCAAAACCACAAAACTGGAAAAAGGCACGAACAACGTGACCGTCCATATCGATGTCGCGGGCAAAACAGAAAAAATCACCGTAGATCGTGTCATCATGGCCGTGGGCATTTCGGCGAACACGGAAAATATAGGCCTTGAGAATGTACCGGGGGTCAAACTTGATCGCGGGCATATTGTGACAGACGGATACATGAAGACCGGGGAGCCGGGCGTCTATGCCATCGGCGATGTGACAGGCGCGCCATGGCTCGCGCATAAGGCTTCGCATGAAGGGGTGATATGTATTGAAAAAATAGCGGGTGAAAAAGATGTTCACCCGATGGACAAATCAAACATCCCGGGCTGTACGTATTGTCTCCCGCAGGTCGCGAGCGTCGGTATGACCGAACGCGCCGCCAAGGAAAAGGGATTATCTATCCGCGTCGGCAAATTCCCATTCATGGGTAACGGTAAGGCCATTGCCCTGGGTGAACCCGAAGGCTTGGTCAAAACCATCTTCGATGCCAAGACGGGGGAGTTATTGGGCGCACATATGGTCGGCGCGGAAGTCACCGAAATGATTCAAGGATACGTGATCGGGAAAACCGCCGAGCTCACCGAAGCTGAATTCATGCATACCATCTTCCCGCACCCCACCCTGTCCGAAATGATGCATGAAAGCGTTCTGGACGCGTATGGAAAGGTGATACATTTTTAATGGGACTTTCTTTAACATGGTTTTTGTTTATTTCTCTCACGCTTCTGGGCGCAATTGGTTTTAATGTTGCCAATAAATTAGCGGTTAGTCAGATAGATGGTTTCATTTTTACAACAATTATGACTTTCGCGAGCTTTGTTGGTCAGTTGATCTTGTTTCTTGGCTATAAATTTTTCTTTTTGGGTGATGCAAAGCTTGAAATGTCATCTTCAGGGGTTGCCCTTGCGATTATTGCCGGGTTATCGATAGCTGTGATTAACATTGGTTATTTTCTAGCTATAAAGGAAGGAGGATTAATACCTTCTCAAATATTCTGGGCTGTCGGCGGAACGCTGGCCATGTCCCTGATTGGATTTTTGTTCTTTAAGGAACATATTGATAGCTACAAAATAGCTGGTCTCATTCTAGCCGTGATATCCATCATATTGATCGTAAAAAAATGACCTATAACCTTGACCTTCTTGACCGGGCACGACGCTACGCAGAAAAAGAAAGCTAGAAATCATGATAAAAGGCTGGCTGATATTTGCTGCGCTAACAGGTTTTTTCATGTCCTGTTACGACATTGGTATCAAGCTATCTGAAAATAAAACAGACCCTCTTTTTTACACTTTTTTGGCTTCTGTCTTTAGTACGATCATACATCTTGCGCTCTTTCTTTATTTTTATCTTCAGAAATCAGAAATTCCCGCGTTTAACCTAAACGTCACTGGTTTGACCCTGTTTACGGGCGTTTCTTTAACATTAGTGAATGTTTGCGTCATTATGATGATATTTCGCGGCGGGGCGGTCAGTATTGGATTCCCTATCCTGCTAATTACCAATCTGATTTTTACAGTTATGGCGGGTGTTTTTCTTTTTGAAGAGAGTCTTTCTCTAAAATCCGGGGTAGGTATCGTCTTTGCGCTTATTGCTATTTTACTCCTGAGTCACTAGATTTGGATTATTATGACCTATAACCCTGACCTTCTTGATCGCGCGAAGCGACACCCGGAAAAACAAAAAAACGCCGATCAACCGATGGGCAAGAAAC
>CAZZGO010000020.1:0-12424 GCA_964654245.1 uncultured Pseudobdellovibrionaceae bacterium
TAATAATCATACATGACGTTATAATGATTTAACGATCCTGGGTTTTTACTTGCAGCCAAAACTCGATTTCTCAGATCTCGCCAACCAATCGTCCATTCATAAAGCACGGCATCGTTTTCAGTCGCTGCAGCCTCCAGTAGTTTGAAGGCTAATTTTGCTGCCTGTATGTTGCCTTTAACAGCACTATTATTTACTTGAGCGATCATAGTCTGAAATTTAGATAATTTTATCATCCGCCTGTTTTCAACTATTTCGATCTCTTTTGATGCATCGTCCATGACGCATTTTCTATAGATGTCCATAGAAAGTCGTTTCATTTTTTCTGACTCCTTGGGTCGACCTTTGGGGTTTCCGGATTGTCCGGGTTGAAACTGATATTTTTTAGGCGGCATGTTATTCCTGCGCCCGTCCGTGCCATTTTGCTTACTCATTGCCCGATCCTCCCTGCAAAGTCATGGCTTCATTGAAAGTCTTGCCCGTTAACGCATGGATGGCATCCTTGCCGGTTAATTCCTGCCATCGGCGTATGGTTACATCACAGTAAAGCGGGTCCAATTCGATCAGACGCGCCTTGCGGCCGGTCTGTTCGGCGGCGATCAATGTCGTGCCGGAGCCTCCGAACGGGTCGAGAATAATTCCGTCGCGTTTCGAACAGTCCTTGATCGCATCTGCCACCATGTCCACGGGTTTGACTGTTGGATGCATTTTTAGCTCATCCATCCGTCCGCCACCGAAAGAGTTAACGCCCGGATACTCCCAAACGTTAGTCCTGTATCGGCCATTTGAGCCCAACTGGACATTGTTAATATGTTTGGCCTTGCCCTTTTTGAACACGAACACAAATTCATGTCGTGAACGATACAGGCTGCCCATTCCACCGTTATCCTTGACCCAGACACAAATATTATTTAGTTCAAGATTCGCGGCCCGAGCAGCAGCATGCATTTCAGGCATATGACGCCAGTCCATGCAGGAAAAAATGATGGCTCCATCGATGCAATAAGCGGCGATACGTTGATGTGCGCACTCGGTAAATTGTTCAAATTCAATGGTACCCATTTCACCGCTAGCTTCAACAAATTCACGATGCTTTTTACTTCCAGAATTTCCAGCATGACCGGTGATGGGTACGTTGTAGGGCTGGTCTGTAAAGCACATCTGTGCTTTTTCAGTTCCCATTAATGCGCGGTAGCTGTCATCTTCGAGTGCATCACCGCAGAGCAATTTATGCTCATCCATGACATAAATGTCACCTAATTGTGTTACCGCAGGTCCTTCCAAAACCTCTGGAACTATATCGTTTGGATTTCCACCCGAAAGAAGATCGAGCGTAATGTTTATTTCTTCAATTTCAAATCCAGTGATAGTTAGATCTGGGGTAAGAACTTGAAGCTCTGCAAATTCAGCAGCTAAAGCTTCTTTGTCCCATTCCGCTTCTTCGGCAATACGATCGTAAGCAATACGTAGGATACGGATCTGTTGTGCATTAAGATGGCTAATACGAATAACAGGTACGACGTCCATATTTAATAGACGGGCAGCCTCTACTAAATTCCACCCTACAATGATAGTACCGTCCTGATCGATAATGATCGGAGTAAATAATCCGATCGTTTCAATTAAACGTTTAGTTTTTTCGACCTGCTTTTTGGGTTTGCGCAGCTGACGGTGATAAGTCTTAAGCTCACTTAGCTTTGCGTATTCGATCTTTAGTTCATTGTGTAGCATGCTACTCTCTCCTTCAAATGTGCCGGAGAGAGCGCGCAATAAAACGAGCTCGCTACCGACTGGTTGCGATTTTCATTTTATGTTGCTCCATTTCTGATTTATCTACGGATACGTCTCTAATAAGAGATCTGCCTGAAAGTGCTTTGAACAAGTCAATATAACTTTCAGGTACGATATACCGTAGAAATAATATACGAGAATTTTGATAAAAGATCAAGGAGAGATAGTTGAGAATGGAAAGCTGCTAGCCTTACTCTATATTAGATCCTATTGCGGTTCAGGGCGTGTGTCATCCGGTTCACTACCTTTGTCAGTTCCGGTTCAAGCCGTGTGCACGAGCACCGAGTTTTTCTTTATAAAGAGCCTCGATGGCAATTATTTCACGCTGCGTGACGTTGGATGGCAAGCTTTGCAGGACTGAAAATTTGAAGTTCCGGTAGTGGTGCGGGTCTATTTTAAGCAAGGCAACCAGCTCCTTGTTATAGCCATGCCCTGTGGCCGCATAATCATTCCAGCGTTGCCAGATACCGTGCGCACCGCAGGCAGAACCAATATATTGCTGACCTGAGCTATTATCTAAAATCAGGTAAATACCATTAACGGCGGACAGGTGGTTTCGCCATTCAAAATTTGCTTCGGGATTGCTGGTGAGTATTTTTAATTCATCAAAATCTAAAACAAAACCAAGGAGCCCGGGGAAGTTTCCAATAAATCCTCGCGGCAAGATCTCAATCACTTCCTTGGCTTGCGTGTGATACCACTGATGCCAGGATATCGCGTTATTACCCCAATCAATCACGAGCCGATCAACTAGATCATCGAATTCTGGTACGGCATCTAAATCATAGTAGAATTTTCCGTTCTGAATTGTGCTCTTGCCAACCTTAAATACCCCGACAAACCGTGACCGTTTTCGTTCATCGCCGATAAAAGAGACGATGTAGTCACAGCCCTTAAAAATATCTTTTGCTTGTTCTTTTTGATATTCCAGCAAAGCATCCCGATCTTTCATGATGTGGCGGTATTGTTCACGGCTGTCTTTGTGTCGAACAATTTTGACACGGGCACGATCTAGGATGTCTGATTGAGAGCTTAATATTTGTTGTAATGTTATCAACGGCAACCTCCCTTAAACACAAAGGTCATCAGAGTTTCCTCTGGTGACCGGGAGTTAAGAAGTTGCAGTTACACAACCGCGACGGCCTTTTACCGTTAGGCTTGGACATACGCCGTCGCCTCCCGGTCATGGACCGAGAAGCGACGTGAAGTTCGGGCACGTCACCCGGTAACTGCAGGGTTCTTAAGCCCCGGAGAGCGCAGATGCGCTCACAAAACCGACATTAGCTTCTTATGCCGCGCAGTTCAACGTAAAACCCTGAATTTGCAATGTTAACAAAATAAGCTAAAACTAATTTCAACTATGATAGACGAAAGCAAATTATGAGCCGCTATTACCGCCAGATACGATTGCCTGAGATTGGCCTTGAGGGGCAGGAAAAGCTGCTGAAGGCGTCAGTACTGTGCGTGGGCGCGGGGGGCTTGGGTTCTCCGGCCTTGTTGTATCTGGCCGCAGCCGGTGTGGGGCGGATCGGGATCATAGATTTTGACCGTGTGGATGAAAGTAATTTGCAGCGGCAGGTTTTATTCGATGTAGACGCTGTTGGCCAATTCAAAGCCCAGCAAGCTGCAAAGCGGCTCAAGAGCCTGAACCCAACACTCCAGATTGATGCTTATGATGAAGAGCTGAATGCGGAAAGTGCTGCACGGTTGTTTCCAAGCTATGATGTAATTATCGACGGCACTGATAATTTCGAAACAAAGTTTTTGATTAACGATGCTGCGGTAAAATTTGACAAGCCATGGATTTATGGCGCAATTCAGGGGTTTGATGGCCAGGCCAGTGTGTTTAATTTTAAGCGCGGGCCGTGTTATCGCTGCTTGTATCCGGAAAAGCCAAAAGGGCGTATCATGAGTTGTGCGGAAGCAGGCGTGATTGGCGCGGTGGCTGGACTTATTGGTGTAACACAAGCGTTGCAAGTTATTCAGATTATAACGGGTCATGAAAGTTTTGAACCGCTTTCAAGTAAGCTCTGGACGCTGGATACAAAAACAATGCAAACGCGAATTTTAAATATCCCTAAAAACCATGACTGCTCGGTTTGCAGTAAAAATCAGGATAATGTTGTCCTTACTTATAGCTCGCCTGTGTGCGGATTTGTGCCGGAACTGACGCCCATGCAGGTCCGAGGTAGAGAGAATACCTGTCTGATCGATGTACGGGAGCAGATTGAGTGGGATCAAGGGCATATTGAGGGAGCTGCACTCTGGCCACTTTCAAAAATAATGGCAGGCCATTTACCTAATGTCCCTCAAAATGCAGAAATTATTCTGCATTGCCAAAAAGGTAAGCGTAGCCTTCAGGCTGCGCAAATTCTAAAAACACGTGGGTATCAAGAAGTTTACAGCATGTCAGGTGGGTACGAGGCCTGGCTGGAAGATCTTTAAGCGATTTTCTTAAGCTCGGTCATAAACGCGCCCATTTTATCAAGTAGCAGATGCACACGTTTCACGGCTTCCCCTGAAAGCTCACCTGTTGCCTGCATAACATCATTCGCTGCTTGACCTACTTGCGCCATACTGTTGTTCATATCCCGTACGTTACCAGCCATACTTGTCGTTCCAACCGAGGCGTGTTCGGCGCTATTGGCAATTTCTTTTGATGCTGCACTTTGTTCTTCAATTGCCGCCGCAACCGTTGTTGCCGCTTGGTCTACCTCAGAAATCACGGATCCGATAGACGTAAATGCACTCACAACCTTGCGTGTGGCGCCCTGAATATTACCCACAAGGCTGGAAATCTCCTCGGTGGCCTTACTGGTTTGTCCAGCGAGTTCCTTGACCTCGCTGGCCACAACAGCAAACCCTTTTCCAGCTTCGCCCGCCCGCGCCGCTTCAATCGTGGCGTTGAGCGCTAGCAGGTTTGTTTGCCCTGCAATATCCTCAATCATCCCTACAACTTCGCCAATTTTATCGGCCATATGCGAGAGATCTGTGATGATTTCCTTCGCGGCAGCGGATTCTTCAACGGCTGTTCTGGCAATGGTGGAGGTCTTGTTCATTTGCTGTGTAATTTCTGCAATGCAGCTCGACATTTCTTCTGCAGCAGCGGAAATTGTCTGTACGCTCATCGAGGCGCTATCGGAACTGCGCATGGCGGCATCTGCTCCTTGGGAGGTGACAGAGACAGAATTCTGCATCGTTCCCGCGCTGATTTCCAGAGTTTTTGCGGTTGAATTCAATTGTTGTACAACCTCCGTCAGTGACGTATCTAGATCGGTGGCCACATTCACAAACCCATTCATTTTATCTTCAACATTCTGCGCGGCGCGGTTGATTATGCGTGCGCCGTTTAAAAGATTGCCGTGCATTCCGGCTTCCAGAATACGGCGGAAATACTGGTTACGGCTTACATGCTCCATGGCGGCGGTAGCCTCGCGGATGAAAGAATCTACAGCATCCACCATCTCATTCAGCGCCCATTGAAATTCACCAAATTGCCCTTTTTCCGTGATATTGGTCAGGCGGGATTCAAAATCGCCCTTGGCAAGAGAACTGACGGTTTTGGTCATTCGTTCAATTTCAGATTCCGACTTTCGGATCTGAAAAAAAGCGCTAATCTGGCAAGCAGCAATCACCGCAACGCCAGCAAGGCTAACCCAGGATCCGTTTATAAATATAACGCCGCCTGTGAAGACGCTCACACCAAGCGCAGAGAGGTTAAGCAGTTTTGCGCTGGAGAGCGAAGATAAGTTCATCATAATTCATGCCTTTCTGCTTGACGGCATCAAGCAACATTTCGAAGCCTTTTTGCATACCCTCCTTGGCGTTTTTATGCCGGTTTTCTTCCTCAAGAACGGCCTTGTAGAGGGGGATGATGGTGGAATTCAGGACGTCGCGGTCGGGTACGCGGCGGTTGGAATGATAGCCGACAATCTGGCCCTTCTTATCAAAGGATGGCGTGACATGCGCTAAGACCCAGTAATGGTCGCCGTTTTTGCTCATGTTGTTCACATAGGCAAAAATCTCACGGCCTGTGCCGATTGTATCCCAGAGAAGCTTAAAGACACTGCGGGGCATTTCCGGGTTACGGATCAGACTGTGCGGAGCGCCCAATAACTCCAGCTCTTCAAAGCCGGAGATGTTGATAAAAACACGGTTAACGTAAGTCATACGCCCCTTAAGATCAGTTTTGCTGACGATCACCTCGTCCTCACGGAAAAACCGCTCAACGCCGGTTGGTATGACATTCTTGGGTTTGGGTGTTTCCATGATTCACAATCCTCTTGAGTTATAATACTTTGAATTAAGACTTCTGAGGTTGATCCAGATCAAGGTGAGCATTAATCAAATTTTAATCTATAAAAGCGCAACGAATTTTAACATTAATCTTGCTGCTACATAAAGTATCAATAAGGCTGTCATTTTCTTGACCATCGATATGTTGATTTGAACGGCGCCTAGCCACGATCCGATTTGTCCGCCAACAAGTACTACTGGCAGTAAAGTCCAGTAAGGGAACAGTGCAGAGAATATATCTGCGTTACCAATCTTTATGCTTTGACCAATAAGGCCTGCCAGGGAGTTAACAAGAATAAAAAACGCGCACGCTCCGGCGATCTGTTTCGCATTTCCCCAGCGTATAAAATGGAGGATAGGTGCCAGAAAAATGCCGCCACCTATCCCTGTGATCCCGGCCAATACGCCCAACATGGAACCTATTATTGCAGGCAGGTATTTATAGTCTCTTGCAGCAAGGCCAGGAAACGAGATGTCTTCTTTTTCCGGCCATAAAAGCTTTAACCCAGAGAGTAATAGAGCAAATCCCAAGATTCCGGTAAAAATAACCTCCGGCACTGATATTAACCCACCAGTAAAGGAGGCTGGAACTGAAAAAATAATCCAGGGTGAAATACGCTGCAGATGTATATGACCTGCCTTGGAAAAATGCCATACGCCGCCAGAAACCACCACAATGTTACAAATCAGAGAAATAAGGGGGATCAGCTGGTAATCCGTGTTTCCTAGAACCAGAAGTGCGTTATAGGTCGATCCGCCGCCAAAGCCGATACAGGCGTAGAGAAAAGCGGTTACAGAAAAAGCAAGGACAAGAAACAGCATTTATATTTTTGGCTTTTTCGGTCTACTGTCTTGCCGTACATCGACTTGCAGGAACACATCAATTCCGCCAATATGCGCCGATAAACCATCTCGGCTTTTACCCATATCGCTGAGCTTTTGTATTTCATTCTGCGTGGTACAAAGCATCAGGCAGGATTCAGATCGATCCAGAATAAGTTTGAGTGGCTTTTCCCTGAAATCCTCAAAAAATTCCTGAGGCTCTGGATCAATAACCATCACAAATTCACTGGTTCCAATAAGTGTCTTTTGTTCAAGCGCATGACCACTCATAAGCTGATGAAGCTCATCTTCCGAGATTTTAAATGTAACTGAATTTTGTGAAATCTTTACATTCATGGTGCTGTCAGCGCCTCCTTCCATTCCTGCGGTGTATTTGTGTTAATGAAACAATCTTCAAAAGCGGTGGGTATATCGATGGGATAAAGACCTTGCACATCAATAAAATCCTGTACCGATGATGTTTCAGTTATGGTGAGCGGCGGGGATAAAAAGACCGGCAATGGCCAACCGATAAAATATCCACCCTCTTTATGGTTTATGAGTTCACGCAGCACTTCAGGTTTGAGGCGTGGCATATCAACAGGGAGAAAAAGATAGCTCTTATAACCTGGACGCGTTCGGAGAATATCACGAATGGCAAAGGCTGGGCCATGAAAGGGCGCGCTATCGGGGATGCACTCATATCCATCAACCGAGCCACTGATAAAAACCTCCTGAATGCCTGAACGACGAAGAATTTCCATCATGTGTTCAATAAGGGGCTTGCCATGATAATCCAGTAAAGCCTTGTTCTGCCCCATACGGCTTGACCGTCCGCCCGCAAGAATAACGCCCGCAATGCTGGAAGGATCATGCATGTCTGCCCCCACAGCATTTACCACAACAAACCTCACTCGTATTGGCCTCATCTTTTAGAGAATGTCCTGGTAGCCAGGCACTTTTTCCGGTTACATAATGCTCTTGCTTCCAGATAGGAGCGCGTGTTTTGATTTCCTCGATCACATAGCGGCAGGCTTCAAAACTCTCCGCCCTGTGAGCGGAGCTAACGGCAATGATAATACTGATCCCGCCTACCGGCAGTTCGCCCTTAAAATGAGAAATAGCGTATTTTGTGTCCGGCCACATGCCCTGTGCTTCCGCACAAATCTGCGTAAAAACGCCTTTCGCAATCTCCTCGTGTGCATCATAAGTAATCCCAGTCACGCTATGACCCTGATGGTTGTTACGGACTGTGCCGATAAACAGATCAATCGCACCATGCGCGTCACTTTGCACCTTTTGCATCAAGGTTGTGATATTAAGTGCCGTTTCTTCAAGAGATACATGGATATCGCTCATACTTACCCCCCACATACAGGCGGCAAGATAGACAGGATACAATCACTCTCAATGACAAAATCATCCGGCAGAATATCTTTCTCACCTGCAAGTACAGAATCATCAATAAGCGGCTTATGCTGCTGCCCCATATGTTCTGCGAGGGCGGTTTTAATATCCCCAATGGTTACAGGAGAAGAGAATAATAATTCTGCCTGTTTGCCATGCGCACGAAAAGCACCGTAATAAAGAATTGTAACCTTCATGGACGTGCCTCGAAGCCCTGTTTTTTAATTTTATCTAAGGCATCGCCAAGGAATGGAGACAGAATATCCCAGCATTCCTTTACAGCCTTGGGCGAGCCGGGGAAGGCGATCACAAGCGTGGCCCCAACCATGCAGGCCGTCATACGCGAGAGCCATGCGGTATCCGTGAAGTAAAGACTTTCAGTGCGAAGAACATCGCCCAAGCCATCCAGCATGCGGTCGCTGATTTTGGCCAGAACATCGGGCGTGACATCACGCGGGCCGGGGCCTGTACCGCCGGAGGCAATCAAAAGATCAGGTTTTTGCTCTCGGCAGATTTTCAAAATTGAGTATTCAATTTTATCGGCATCATCAGGAATAATATCATAGGCCTTTAGTGCCGCGCCTGCCTGAGAGGCAATATCTTTCAAAAGTATGCCCGATTCATCCTTATACTCGCCCGAAGCTGCACGGTCACTCATCACCAGAATTGCGGCAGATTTTCCTATCAGGAATTCTGCATCGGGAAGCTGTTTTTCCAGCCATGCTGGAATACCATCGGGGTTGATCCATACGCCGCTTTTACCGCCCGTTTTAATGAGAAGACGAATGCCCTCGATACTCAAATTCGGATCCGTGCCCTTGGTCAAATCCCATATTGTTAAAAGCGCGGCATTCACACCCGCCAGGGCTTCCATCTCCACCCCCGTTTTGGCATAGGCGACGGCTTGAGCATAGACTGTAATGCTGCAACCCCGCTCATCTATATCGCAATAGATTGTCACCTGATCGAGGGGCAGAGTGTGGCACATCGGGATGAGTTCTGGTGTATTCTTTGCGCCCATAATCCCTGCGGCCTCAGCCAATGCCAGAACATTTCCCTTTGGCAGCGTTCCATTCTTAATGGCGTCAAAGGCCGTTCTATTCATACGGATTGTTCCGCAAGCCACAGCACGCCGGCGTGTTGGGCGTTTCCTGCCTACATCAATCATGCTAAAATTCGGCTTTGCGCTGGCCGGAAAATTGAGAATTTCTTTTTTGTTTTTTTGTGTCATTTTCTGTGTCCTGTTTTTATCCGCCAATCGAAGCCAGATGCGGTGTTGCACCCGTGAGTCCATCATGAAGGAAATGGGTTGATTTCTTGTAATTCATAAGCTCTAGGATTTTATCTTTAAGCTCTTCTGACTGAGCGTCATCTTGTAGCAAATGCCGGAGCGAGTATCCTCCTTCGCCGAACAGGCAAAGATGCAGCGCACCCTTAGCCGATATGCGCAGACGATTACAGCTTTTGCAAAAATCTTTGGAGTATGGCGCAATCAGCCCAATGGAGCCTTTACTATGCGGGTGCTCAAACTCAAGAGCTGGCCCTGCACCTTCCGCACGTTCCTTCATACGCCAGCCGCCAGCCAGCAGCCTCTCTGTAACATGTGTTCCGGCAAGATGATGCGACCCAAAATAGGCTGCATTCTCGCCTGTGCGCATCAATTCGATGAAACGCAGTGAAATCGGTTTATCACCCACAAATTGAATAAAATCATCAAGTTCTGCGTCATTTAAGCCTTTGAGCAGAACTGTATTCACCTTCACAGATTTAAATCCAACGCGGAAACATTCATTCATGCCCTCCAGAATTTCCCCAAGGCGGTTATGGCCGGTGATGACTTCAAATTGTCCAGCATTCAGCGAATCAATACTGATATTGATGGCGCGAAGGCCAGCATCATAATAACTTTGCGCCCGCTCTGGCAGCTTATAACCATTGGTGGTGAAGGCCAGCTTTTGAATACCATCGATAGAAGAAATGTCCTGAGCGATTTCAAGAAAGTCTGGGCGTACGGTAGGCTCACCGCCTGTTAGACGAATTTTCCAGACACCAAGGTAAGCAAAGGCGGTGACAAGCCTCTTGATTTCCTCGCGGCTTAAAAAACTTTCGCAACCAGATTTCTTATATCCATCTGGCAAGCAATAAGAACAACGGAAGTTACAAACATCCGTGACCGATAGTCGCAAATACGGGAAGCGACGCCCAAAATTATCCGCTATGTGCGGCTTGTGTATATCCACCTTCGTTTCTCCTTTCCAAACGCGGGAGGCCAAGGCGTTTCCACCCAAACCCCGGTCTTCCGTCCATATCCTTCTTAAAAAAGGACTTAGGCGCAGAAAACTTCGGAGAGCTGCCCTGTCGTTAGGACGTGGCAAGTCTTGTTATTTTCATTATGATAGAAAGCAAAACCATGCGACTTGATCTGAATCAAGGGAAGGGAAATGTTCGTAAATGCTTGAATTTTGGCTATCTTTGGCCATATTTCTGGGGTCACATATGGCGATTTCACGGTCCCGCCTGAAACCATTTCTGATTTCAAGAATTGGTAAGACACGTTACTTGATAGCCTATTCTGCTTTGAGCGTGTTTCTTCTCGGTTGGCTTATTGTGGCTGCACAAAATGCGCCGCGCATCCAGCTCTGGCCATGGGAACACTGGCTTTACTGGATACCCAATATCTTGATGCCTTTTGCCTTCATTTTGCTGGTCGCAGGATTCATTGTTCCCAATCCTTTATCCATATCCTCAAGAACAGAAGGGTTTGATCCAGAAAAACCTAGCCTCATTCTTTCTATCACACGTCATCCTGTCTTATGGGGGTTTTTGCTCTGGGCCTTATCGCATCTTATACCGAATGGGGAATATCCGCTGGCTATGATGTTTGCCGTATTTGTGGTATTTTCAATAATTGGAATGATTCTTTTAGATCACAAAAAGCGAAAAGATTTGGGTGATGGGAAATGGTTTGAATATGCACGATTAACGTCAGCAATGTTGTGCTCCTCTCAAGCTTTTTTATCAGGAAAGTTTAAAATAACAAAACAAGATGTGACTGGGATTATTCTTGGGTTACTCATATATATAGTTTTTTATAGTTTACACGGTTATTTATTTGGGATCTCTCCAACACCGCCACCACTATAACAATAAAAAAATTGAAAGGGGTGACGCCTTGGACTTAATAAAAACACTCAAAAAAGCATCTCTGTTTCAAAGTATTGACAGTGGGACGCTCGAGCAGCTTGCAAAACAAAGTCATCTCAAGACATTTGCCAAGGGTCGTGACCTTTTTGCCATGGGTGACACGGCGGATGCGTTTTTTATTATTCTGAATGGCTGGGTCAAACTCTATCGAACCTCCAAAGAAGGTGAGGAGGTGGTTATTCATGTCTTCGGGCCGGGCGAGTCTTTTGCGGAAGCTGCCGTTTTTAGTGACAGCAAAACCTATCCAGTGAACGCCCAGGCGGTTGAGGATGTTGCCGTCATAGAAATCCCCCGCAGCTTTTTTGTTAGAAAAATTGAAGAGGATAGTTTATTTGCTCTACGCATGCTGGGCGCTATTGCTGCGCGTCAGCATTATCTTGTGCAGCAGCTGGAACAGGTCACAACACGCACTGCGCCGCAAAGGATTGGCGCCTTTTTAGTGCGCTTTTGCAAGAAAGAGAAGCAGGGAGGTAAAGGCTGGATGGTTGATTTACCCTATGATAAGTCAATTATTTCCCGCCGCCTGAATATAAAACCCGAAACCTTCTCTCGTGCCCTTGCCAAGCTGGAGCCGCATGGCGTGTCCTTGATTGGTCGGGATATCTGGATCACAGATATGGCCAAACTCATTGAGTTCTGTGATCTCTCCCCGCAAGAAGTGCCATGTTAAGCAACCTGTCCATCTGGCCTTGGCGCAAATAGCATCGGGGTATAAAGCCATAGATAGGCCAAAAAACACAAACACCATATCAGAGCCGACCCAATCACCCACTCGCTCATATATTCCGGTGTCAGGATGGGGCCAAAAACGCGCATAAGAGCAGCCAATTGGATGGCGAAGAAAGAAAAGGTGGCTGGATGGTTGATTTACCCTATGATAAGTCAATTATTTCCCGCCGCCTGAATA
>CAZZGO010000020.1:12524-19154 GCA_964654245.1 uncultured Pseudobdellovibrionaceae bacterium
GGGCCAAAAACGCGCATAAGAGCAGCCAATTGGATGGCGAAGAAAGAAAAGGTGGTTAAGGCACCCACTTTGAGTTCACGCCCCGTATGCCCCAACGTAACACGACAGATCATGCCCAAGATCATTGATCCGATACATCCCGCCGTTAGAGCATGAATTACAGAAGAAACAGTCAACAAGCCTAAGCCTGTTAAGGCCAGCAGGCCCAGTCCGATGACAAGCCAGCCATACCCCGCATGCAAAATCCACACAAGGGGATCATCAAAGGTTTTAAGTGTATGATAATGGCGCATACGCAGGCCATGAATAACGCACGAGAGCGTGGCACATAGAGCTAATACAAGCGTCTCTTTTGCAAAAACAAGGCACAGCGCGACAGCTACAAGTGAGGCCAGCGCGGTCATATCCAGCTTTAACTGATCGGTCTGATAGGCTTGAGTGCCATTACGCCGAAGTGCCGCGACTGTAAATGCTGGAATAATGCGACCGCCGATCAAGGAGACCATGATCAAAACCATCATCAGTGCAACATGCAAGGCCGCAAGGTTTAATGTGATTAAGAACCAGATATCACATCCCAAAAGAATGCTTAATAGGGTGAGAAATACAAAGTTCCGTTTGTTCCAGCTGCGTAATAGAGGAATAGCAAGAGACACCGCCAGAGCAGGAATAAAGGCGACCCCGGCCAAAACAACCATAAAATGTGGTAAGCCGAGATCAAAATTGAGAACAATTCGCCCCGCAAGCCAAAGCGTACAAAGTCCAGCCAGATGTATCTGCCTTGCTGGCGCACCGCCCGTCCAGTTGGCGACGGCAGTCAATAGAAATCCCGCCACAATCGCCATCGTGAAGCCGTAAATCATTTCATGTGCATGCCAGGATACAGGATCTAACAGAAAGGAGGGCGGAGAGAAATGCCCGCTATAAAAAGCCGCCCACAGTAGGATACTTATCAGGCTATAAACGGCGCCCAGAAAGAAAAAAGGCCGAAAACCCCGCCCCCAGAAAGGTGCGTTAAAAAAAGTCGATTCAGATGGCTTTGGCATGACGTTGTCCTTGGTTTTGCAGATAGGGGTCGAAAGTTGCAGCAATAACCCGCGTGAATGGTTTTCCGACTTCAGTGATCTTAAGGAGCTTTTTATTCATTTCGATCAAGCCATCCTGCTGAAGGCCGGCAAGACGGTGAAGTGGAATCAGAGCAGAAGGGTACCTGTTCAAATCCACTTGAAAATCACACATGATCATCATAATTAATTCGCGTAACAAGACATCTTCTGATGATAGTTTTAACCCTCTGCGCGTTGGTAATATACCGGACTCTATCGTTTTCCTGTAGGTGGGTACGTCTATAGTATTTTGTGCATAGGAATTCTCAAACTGCGTGATGGCAGAAAGGCCAAAGCCCAGAACAATATCGCTGTTGTCATCGGTATAGCCTTGAAAGTTTCGCTTCATGGAATTATTGCCCCGCGCGATTGAGAGGGCATCGGCAGGAAGGGCATAATGATCAATACCGATCTCATTATATCCATGCGTGACAAGGGCTTCATGAATTTGCCTTCCCATGATAAATCGTTCTTGTGCACGCGGGAGGTTAAATTTTTCTAATAATAATTGATGTTTCTTCATCCACGGCACATGGGCATAAGGAAAAACGGCAATGCGGGAAGGCTGCAACATCAATACACGCTCAAGTGTTTGCAAAATCGTTTCGTGTGTTTGCTGAGGAAGGCCGGTGATCAGATCAAAATTAATGCTATGAACGCCATTTTTCTTTAAAAAAAAGACGTGCTCTTTTACCAGTTCATAGGGTTGAAGACGATTAATCGCCGATTGAACTTTTTTATCAAAGTCCTGAATGCCAAAGCTGAAACGCTTAACTCCAAGGCCTATGAACCCCTCGAGCTTTTCCTGACTGAGAAGCCTTGGGTCGCACTCCATATCAATATCTGGATTGTTTTCAAGATTGAAGCAATCATGAATAGTTCCAATAATTTTTTGGAGGTCTTCTATCGGCGCATAGTTTGGTGAGCCGCCGCCAAAATGAATTCTTGCGATATTTGGTTTATAGGCAATGCATGACGCTACAATTCGGATTTCTTCACACAGCGTTCGCACATACTCTGAAATAACTTTTGTTCCATGCACGATCTTTGTGTGACATCCGCAGTAATGGCAAAGACTGTGGCAGAAGGGGATGTGAATATACAGGGATATATCCTGATCGGCAGAAATATCCTTTAAATCATTCTGCGCGTCCGAATGTGTGTAGCCATCATGAAACTGAACAGCCGTTGGAAAGCTGGTATAGCGCGGAACCGCCCCGCCATATTTTTCAATTAGTCTTATTGTTTGATCCTCTATCATTTCTCCATCATAGATAGCGGGGCAGCAATGCCCTTGATGCAGATCAAGCCCTATTGAACAAGTGGATTTTGAGCCGCTTCAAGACGAAAGCCACTAATTTTACAACGCCCCGCCAGAAGCTGAATATACTGATGAAAAGCCCTGTTCCAGCTTTTTTGATGCAGATCCTTGGCGATCCAGTCTGCAACATTTTCGAAAGGCAGTTGTGCCCCGGGGGCACATTCATGCACTTTAATAATATGATAGCCGACTTCCGTTGCCACGGGCTCGGAACTCAGTTCACCGGCTTTCATGGTAAAGAGAGCGGCCTCAAAGGCGGGCATTGTTTGCCCTCGGCTGATCTGCCCGAGCCTGCCGCCATCCTTGGCGGAAGAACAGGCCGAGTCTTCGCGTGCAATGGCTTCAAAAAGCTCAGGCGTATTTTTAAGCCTAGCGAGCGCCGTTTGTGCTTTAAAATAAGCATTTTGACGCGCTTCATCATTATCGGGCGGCGCCATATAAAGAATATGCGATACTTCAAAGAGCGGGGAGGTAAAAAACCGGCTTTTGTTATTCTCAAAATAACGCCGGCAGGTTTCCGGATCAGCGTCCGGCACACTCAGCTCCTGCTGCAAAAGGCTGTCGATAATAGGATCAGGGTTTTTAATAGCTTCATCGCGCTGGCACAACCCAAGCTCCGCAGCGCGTTGCAGAAGCAACTCACGTATAACGAGCGCCCGCATGGCTTCGTATTTTGCCGAGAACAGGCTTTCAGCAGGATGATACTGCACTTCGGCATTGATCTCATCCGGTGTTATCTTGATACCATTGACGGTGATGCCGGGTGCGAGGGTTTGCATCATGTAGCTCTCTTGCGGACGATTTGATAGGGACGTGCAATATAACCGATGGGAGCGCTCAGCGCGTGCACAAGCCTTGTAAAGGGAAATACAAGCAAGAGAAAAAGCCCCAGAGTAATATGAAGTTTGAATACAAGCGCAACATCACTCACAAACAAATGGGCATTCCCACGGAAAGTTACAATATGCTGTGCCCAGTTCATGAATTTTACCATTTCATGCCCGTCAAGATGGTGCATGGACGCTGGAATGGTGCACAAACCCAAAACAAGTTGAGCAAGAAGAAGAACGAGAACAGCTATATCCGCAAAAGAGCTGTTGTTACGAATACGGGCATCGAATAGACGTCTGTGCAATAGAAGGCAAAGACCAATAAAACAAAATACCCCGGCAATTCCCCCGGCCGTAATCGCCAGAACCTGCTTGGCCCCATGAGAAATGCCAAGGGCATCGAATACCTGGATTGGTGTAAGCAAACCGACGGCATGTCCTCCCAAAACAACTAAAATTCCTAAATGAAAAAGAATGCTTCCGATGATCAGCTGTTTGCGGCGCAACATCTGGCTGGACTTCGTGCGCCAGGAATAAGGATCACGATCAAATCGCAAAACACTTCCCAGCAGGAAAGCCGCTATCGCGATATAGGGAAAAATCTGAAACAGGAAAAAATCCAGAAAATTGCCCATGACTATACCCTTTCTTCTTTTTTGTAATTACCCATGCGTGCCAGCATTTCCTCTGCTTTTGGGCATCCGCTTTCAACACCCGTTGTTTGAGCTGAATTTTCAAAGGCAAATTGCTCTTCCCATTCCTTATCAATTTCAGCGGGGGAGAGGGCAATCCCAGAGGCTTTTTTCAAAGACTCTTCAACGGCTTTTAAGTCTGGTTGACGCGATGCTGTATCTATAAGTGCATTTAAAACATGCGCATAAACAGATTCCCTCTTTTTCAATCGTTCAGAAATCGCAGACAAAATATTGACAATACTGCCGATTGTCTCCGATGCTTCTTTATGCGGTAATGTTGAAACATATTCCGCGAAAAGCGGAAGATAATCCGGCGTTTCATCGGACGTCATAAAAAGCCCGGCATCCTCATACACCTTCAAAAGATCAACCAGAGCCTGCCCCCGATCCCTTGAATCTCCATGAATATGCTCGAATAAGTGCAAGGAAAGAGAGGGGGTACGATCAAACAAATCGACATAATCTTCCTGTAAGTCCAGAAGATCGTGGGTCTTTATTTCCAGCAAAAACTCCTCAATCCCTTTAATGGCCTTTTCACTCAGCCATTGTTCAGATCTAAGAAACTGCGCACACTCCTCTAAAACCTCCTTATGGTGGTCTTGTGGGTAGGTCATGAGAAATCCAAGTATTTTAAGTGTGCGCATGTGAAGCCTTATTTCTTTTCCTGATTTTTATTCTGTCCGCCGCAAGAGCCGCAGCACCCACCATGGGTATGAGGATCTGGCTTATTCTGATCTTGTTCCTGCTTAGGTGTGTCTTTATCTTTAAGTCCCAAGCTTTTAAGAATATCCATGTTCTCTTCCTTTCGTTTTTGATTATCCGCAACCGCCGCCGCAGCTTCCGCCACCACAACCACCAGAACTCTGTTTAGGTGCACCATGGCTTCCACATCCGCTTTTTACAGCTGATGTTTTTTCGTAGTGATCACGCTCGAAAATAGTATTCACGCGATTATCCTTTGTGCTGCCAGACTGACCACGGGTTTGTTTGGGATGTTCGAACAGGTCGATTGCGCTGTTGCTATGACTTGCGCACCCATTGCCAAAACTAAAGCCGCAACCGCCGCTTTCGCCATAGGCATCCAGTGTTTCTTCGCGGTGGCCGGTTGGGATAACATAGCGATCCTCGTAATTCGCAATCGCCATGATCTTGTACATATCCTCAACCAGATCCGTTGTGAGTTGAACCTCATCCAGAATGGTTGTATCGGGCTTGCCTTCGATCATTTTGCTACGCATGTAATGACGCATCGCCATCATGCGTTTCAGGCCAAAACGAATGGGGGCCTCTTTGCCTCCAGTCAACAAATTTGCCAAATATTTGACCGGAATGCGCATATCATCAAGGTCGGGCATGATGCCATCATCACGGGTCGGGATTTTACCTTGCGCCGCCGCCGATTGGATCGGGGAAAGCGGCGGGATATACCAGACCATTGGTAATGTGCGGTATTCGGGATGCAGCGGGAAGGCCACTTTCCAGTCAATCGCCATTTTGTAGACGGGCGAGTTCTGCGCGCCTTCGATCCAGTTTTCAGGAATGCCATCACGCCGCGCCTGTGCAATCACTTCCGGATCATGCGGGTCAAGGAAAATATCGCACATAGCCTCGTAAAGATCTTCTTCCTTCTCGCAGCTCGCGGCTTCTTGGATGCGGTCAGCATCATAAAGAATCACACCCAGATAGCGGATACGCCCGACGCAGGTCTCGGAACATACTGTTGGCTCGCCGTTTTCAATACGTGGATAGCAGAAGGTGCATTTCTCAGCCTTACCCGTATTCCAGTTATAATAAATTTTCTTGTAGGGGCAGCCTGAGATACACATACGCCAGCCCCGGCATTTATCCTGATCGACCAGAACAATCCCATCCTCTTCACGTTTGTAGATGGATCCTGAGGGGCAGGACGCAACGCAGGTGGGGTTCAGGCAGTGCTCACACAAGCGGGGAAGATACATCATGAATGTATTTTCAAACTCGCCGTACATCTCTTTTTCGATGTCCTTGAAGTTATAATCTTTTTTGCGGTGCTCAAACTCGGTGCCCAGAATTTCTTCCCAGTTCGGCCCCCATTCCACTTTTTCCATGCGCTGTCCCGTCACAAGCGAACGAGGGCGCGCTGTGGGCATGGTCTTCATCTCAGGCGCCTTCTGCAGATGATCATAATCAAAAGTGAAAGGTTCGTAGTAATCATCAATCTCTGGCAGATTGGGGTTTCCAAACAAATTAGCTAGAATGCGCCAACGATTTCCTTGCTTGGGATGAATTTTACCATTCGCATGACGCGACCAACCACCATTCCATTTTTTCTGATTTTCCCATTCTTTAGGGTATCCAACGCCAGGCTTTGTTTCCACGTTGTTAAACCAGGCGTATTCAACGCCTTCACGCGATGTCCAGACGTTCTTACAGGTCACCGAACAGGTATGGCAGCCAATACATTTGTCCAGATTGAGGACTTTACCGATTTGTGCACGTACTTTCATGTTATTCTGCTGCCTCCATTTTGGCCGGTTCGTCCATCCAGTCCACCTTGTCTATTCTGCGCACAACCACGAACTCATCGCGGTTGGAACCGACCGTGCCGTAATAGTTAAACCCGTAAGCCAGATGTGCATAAGCGCCAATCATATGCGTTGGCTTAACGGTGGCGCGGGTCACGGAATTGTGGATCCCTC
>CAZZGO010000021.1:0-19150 GCA_964654245.1 uncultured Pseudobdellovibrionaceae bacterium
TCATTTCGGTTGACCGTGGCAAACCATGTGGAGGGGTCATTTTTATCAAACACATTTTTCTGGGGCAGGGCATGAACATTTGACCGAACCCGGTTACGTTCCCCGAAAGATACAGGATCTGGATTTTCCGCTGGGTCGTTCCTACCTTCGCGGGTCGTGTTTTCGGTTTGCTGACGAAGATTGTCAATCAAGGCAGGGTCTGTTGTGATTTCGACCAGACTTAAGGTTTGTGTCACGCTTTCCCGAAGTTTACCGAGCAATGTTTCGAACAAGGCAAAAGCTTCACTTTTATATTCATTCAAGGGATCGCGTTGACCGAAGGCACGCAGGTTAATGCCCTGACGCAGGTGATCAAGCATCAACAGATGTTCTTTCCACTGTTGGTCGAGAATCTGAAGCACAAAGGCTTTTTCCATTTGCCGGAAGGCAGTTGCTCCCGCGGCTTGGCGTTTGGATTCTATTTTTCTATCGGCCGCGCCCTGAACGCGCGCGAGCATTTCGCCGTCGTCCATGCCGTCTTCTTTTGCCCAGCTTTCGATGGGAAGATCCAGCCCGGTCAGCCGAAGTGTTTCGGAATGTAATGTTTTTAAATCCCATTGTTCTGCGTAAGATTGTGCCGGGATGCACCGATAGACAAGGTCTGAGATGACGTCGGTGCGCATTTCATCCACTAATGCGTCCAAATCTTCGTCCGCGCCCATAATTTCGCGGCGTTGTTCATAGATCACCTTGCGTTGATCGTTCATCACGTTATCGAATTTCAAAAGATTCTTCCGAATTTCAAAATTCTGCTGTTCTACACGGCCCTGGGCACGTTCTAACGCTTTGGAAAGCCATGGATGGGTGAGGGCTTCACCATCCTTTAGGCCAATTTGGCTGTTGAGCAATGATTCCATTTTGTCCGAGGCGAAAATGCGCATGAGATCATCTTCGACAGATAAAAAGAAAATAGAGGCACCGGGGTCACCCTGACGGCCGGATCGACCACGAAGCTGATTGTCAATGCGGCGTGATTCATGACGCTCTGTCCCGATAATATAAAGCCCCCCTGCATCTCGAACCAACTGGCGGTCACGTGCCACCTCTGATCTGATACGCTCTGACATGTCCTTTTGTTTGGCTTCGTCCCACGTGGGGTCAATTTCCTGTGCCAGCCTGACATCCAGATTACCGCCCAATTGAATATCTGTTCCTCGCCCCGCCATGTTGGTGGCAATAGTTACAGCACCCGGACGACCAGCCAGCGCGACGATCTGTGCCTCTTGTTCGTGATAGCGGGCATTGAGCACCTGATGTACGATTTTCTTCTTCTTTAAAATAGCCGACAGTAATTCTGATTTTTCAATCGAAACCGTCCCTACCAGCACAGGTTGTTGCCGGGCTTGGCACTCGCCGATCAAGCTGGCGATGGCTTCGTATTTATCAGCCATCGACTTATAGATTTTGTCATCGTGATCTACGCGGGATACAGGCAGGTTAGTTGGAATTTCCAGCACACCTAAATTATAGATTTGTGCAAACTCTGTGGCTTCGGTTTGCGCGGTACCGGTCATCCCGGCCAGTTTTGGATACATTCGGAAGTAATTCTGGAAGGTAATAGACGCCAAAGTCTGATTTTCATTCTGGATGGCGACGCCTTCTTTAGCTTCAAGTGCCTGATGTAACCCTTCGGAGTAACGGCGGCCTTCCATCATCCGGCCTGTGAATTCATCAATGATAATGACCTTGGAGTCCTTGACGATATAATCCGTATCCTTGGCAAATAATTTATGTGCTCTTAAGGCCTGATTGACGTGATGCACCAGCGTGATGTTATGGGCATCATATAAATTGCCCTCCATAATCAATCCGTGTTCTGCCAATAGTTCTTCAACGCGTTCGTTGCCCTCTTCATTCAAGGAGACATTTCGCGTCTTTTCATCAAGGTCATAATGATCCTTGGTTAAAGAAGGGATGATTTTGTTGACTTTATGATAGAGATCCGTTGAACCTTCCGACGGGCCGGAGATAATGAGAGGGGTGCGGGCTTCGTCAATTAAAATGGAATCAACCTCGTCCACGATGGCAAAATGGAAGGGACGTTGAACCATTGCCTCAAGCCGGAATTTCATATTATCGCGAAGATAATCAAACCCGAATTCATTATTGGTGCCGTAGGTGATGTCGGCATGATAAGCCTTTTGTCGCTCTGGCGGCGGCATGTCTGACGTAATGCATCCCACAGACAGTCCTAAAAACTGATACACCCGTCCCATCCAGGATGAATCGCGTTTGGCCAGATAATCATTGACTGTCACGACATGGACGCCCTTACCGGATAAGGCGTTTAAATAAGTTGGAAGTGTGGCGACCAGCGTTTTCCCCTCGCCGGTGCGCATTTCGGCAATGCGCCCTTCATGAAGACACATACCGCCGACCAATTGAACATCGAAATGACGTTGTCCCAAGGTACGTTTGGCCGCCTCGCGCACAACCGCAAAAGCTTCAGGTAAAAGGCTATCGACCGTTTCACCTTTTTCAAGACGTTGGCGAAAAAGCGTTGTCTGGGCTTTTAATTCGGAATCTGACATACCCGCATAGCGGGGTTCCAAGGCGTTAATCGGTTCAATCGCGCGCCAGAATTTCTTAAGCTGACGATCATTACTGGAACCAAAAATCTTTTGAGCAAGGGCAAGCAACATTTAAACCTTTATATATAGTGTAACCGGATATCAGCGTTATAGGATATAAGCGGTTGCCCGCCTAGCGTCAAATCAAACCCCGTTATTAAACATTTTGTTTTTGTGGATGCCCTATTTTTGCCTTAAAGATGCCTCTTGCAAGCGCTATCGCTTAAGGGCAGAGTATCTTCGTATTTTTATTGACCTCTATTTTACAAAAGGTACATGTCATGTCATCGAAATCTAATCTGGGTGTCGTTATTATAACTGCGGTTGTTTTGGCCGCGGCGGCCGGGGGCGCGGCGGTCTATATGACCAAGGGTCATGCTCCCGCCGATGCCCCAACAGCCCCTGAGCAAGTGGCGGCCGCCTCGGGTGATGCGGCTCCGGCTCCTAATGTTCCGCCGTCTGCCAACGCTCAGCCTATGCCCCCCGCACAAATGCCCGCAGGTCAGGCACCTCAGGAAAATGTGGGTGAAATTGGCGGCGTTGCTGTGCGTCCCGGTAATCCTGTTATCGCCAAAGTTAACGGTCAGGATGTGACCCGTTTGGACGTGTTTCAGTTTATTCGTCAGCTACCTCCACAAATTCAACAAATGCCGCCATCGGATGTTTACCCCACGGCCGTTGAGAATGTAGTGAATGCAGAAATTATTCAACAACGTGCGAATGCGGCGTCTTTGGAATCTGATCCTGAATTCCAAAAGCAAATGGAAATAGCCAAGGAACAAGTGGCGCGTACTGTTTTTCTTCAAAAAGAAGTTGATGCCAAAATCACCGAAGATATGTTGAAGAAAATTTATGATGATAATGTGGCCAAAATGCCAGATGTGGAAGAGCGCAAAGCCAGTCATATTCTGGTGGAAACCGAAGCCAAAGCTAAAGAAATATTGGAAAAAGTAAAAGGGGGAGCTGATTTCGCCGCCCTTGCGAAATCTGAATCCAAGGATACGGCCGCCGCCGCAAAGGGCGGGGATCTGGGTTGGTTTACCAAAGATCAAATGGTGGCCGAATTTTCCAAGGCGGTATTTGATGGTGCCAAAGGCACGCTTCTGGATCAGCCTGTCCAGACACAATTTGGTTGGCATGTTGTGAAAGTGGAAGATGTTCGGACAAAATCTAAGCCGTCTTACGATGAAATTAAACCAAATTTGTTTGCCGAAGCACGCCGTATTGAACTTGAAAAACTCATGGCGGCATGGCGTCAGCAAGCACAAGTCACGATTTTCGATGTGAATGGTGATCCTGTTGCGGCACCGTCGGGTGCTTCACCTGCACCGGCACCCGCCTCAACACCGGCACCTTAATTTCACATGTCTTGTGCGGACGCCCTATCTCGCCCGCGTGACAAAACTCATCCCGCCGTGTCCACCTTGTTGGTCACGGCGGTTGCACTTTTGGATGGAGAGGGGCGTGTGTTGATCGCCCAGCGTCCCCCCGGTAAATCCATGGCAGGGCTATGGGAATTTCCGGGGGGCAAAGTTCAGGCCGGGGAAACGCCTGAATATGCCTTATGCCGTGAACTGGAAGAAGAACTGGGGATCGATATTCGTGAAACATGTTTGTCGCCGATTGCCTTTGCGTCGCATCGTTACCCGGATTTTCATTTACTCATGCCGCTTTATGCCTGCCGTATGTGGAACGGGACGCCCACCGCCAAAGAAGGACAGGTCTTAGCCTGGGTCAGGCCTGTGGATTTATACGAATATCCCATGCCGCCGGCGGATATTCCGCTGATCGCGCAAATCATTGACCGGATATAAAACATGTATCCTTCTGCGTATGATTTTAAATCATTCTACGCCTCACTTGTCGGACGTATCGTACGGCGGGTTATTCGAGAGAAAATCATGACCCTGTGGCCAACATCTTCGAATTTGCGCGTGGTCGGCATGGGATATGCCACGCCATATCTTCGGCCTTTTACCGATACGGCAGATACTGTCTGTGCCTTGATGCCCGCAGAGCAGGGGGCACATGTGTGGCCGGACGACGCGGCGAATATGGTGGCATTGGTCGAAGGTTCATCCTTGCCGCTGGAGACAAATTCGGTTGACCGAATTTTAATGGTGCATGGGGTGGAATTCCAAGGACTACACCCTACTTTTTTTGCTGAAATGTGGCGTGTTCTCAAAAGTTCAGGGCGTGTCATGATTATTGTGCCGAACCGTGCCGGGCTTTGGGCGCGCGCAGATTGGACAGTGTTTGGGCAAGGCACTCCTTTTTCTGCCTCTCAGATAGAGCGGATGTTACTAGATAATATGTTTGTGCATGAACGCACAGACCATGCCTTGTTTGTGCCGCCGATCCGAAGTGCCTTTATTTTACGGGGCACCCGGTATTTTGAAAAACTGGGTGCGTTATTTTGCCCGGCCTTATCCGGGCTTCATGTTGTCGAAGCGTCGAAACAAATTTATGCGGGCACCGGTAAACGGATGACTGCCGGATCACGCTGCCCGGCGATACAAAAACCAGCCATCGTCAAACCGCATTCCGTTTAGCGTGGAAAAGCGAAGATGTTTGCAGACTTGCGAGGTTCCAGACCGTGAGAGGTAATTTGACCCACGCCCATTCTGGCTAGGTCACTCGCCCGGTGACCACACACATTCGCATCTTTGGGAACTTCGATAACCGGAGATTCTTCACGTCCGATGGTTGAGATTACAACTTCACATTCATCGTTTCCGCGCCATTGCGCCCTAAAATCAATACTCATGTCGTTTTACACCCTTTTTTATGGTTATAATTAGGGGGTTTTCTATACCTGATATTATTAAAATCAACTATATTTTTGTAAAAAATTAAGTTTTGAAACAATATTTTACATTGCTGGTATCATAAAACATCCTTGGGGTTGCTGTACGCTGAATTGATTTTCCTCCTGTGACCACGTACAAGAAAGGGCTTTACGGCAGATGTTGCTCCTATACAAAGAATCCCATGTCTGACACACCCTATCAATCACCACGCCTTGACGATATCCGTAAACGGATTGATTCACTGGATTCAACCATTCATGACGCGTTGATGGAGCGGGCGACCCTTGTGTTGGAAATAGGCGAAGAAAAACGCAAAAACAATATTCAGGTTGTTCAGCCCGCACGTGAGGCGCGTATGATACGGCGTCTTTTAGCGCGCCATAAAGGGGTTCTGCCGGAGATGGCCGTGGTGCGTATCTGGCGTGAATTGGTGGGCGCAGTATCGTTACTTCAGACGGGATTGAAAGTGGCGGTTTGCGTGACAGAAGGGCGTCAGGATATATGGGACATGGCGCGTGATTATTTCGGATCCTGCCTGCCGATGTCGAAAGTAGCTGCGCCGCTTTCCGCGATCGGGGCTGTCCGGGAAGGCAAGGCAACCTTTGCCGTCCTGCCATGGCCGGAAAATGAAGAAGACCAACCTTGGTGGGCGTATTTACGCCAAGGTGCTCACGATGAAATGAATATTATCATTCGCTTACCGCATGGGGATGATCCAGACGGGGGCAACCCGGATCATCGGTCATTGGTTGTGTCGAAATCCGGGTTTGATGATTCCGGGGATGACCATTCTTTCTTGTTGATTGAATGTAATGCGGGGATATCCCGCGCCCGGTTGGTCGATGTCGCCAAGAAAAACAACCTTGTGCCCGTATTCATCAGTTCCCAGCGTTCTGCCAAAACGCCCCAGTCCCTTCATTTGATGGAAGTCTCTGGCTTTATCGGAAAAGAGGATCACCGCCTTAAACTTTTTTCAGCTGGTCTGGAAGATGATTTGACCCGCATAACCTGTATCGGGGGATATCCCGTGCCGATGAAATATGCCAAGACCGTTCAGGTTAAGACCGGGTTGTTAGATGACAATAAGAAGGCTGTATGATGAAAGTTAACCCCGGGATCATGAATATTGCCCCCTATGTGGGCGGAGAAAGTAAGGCTTCTTCATCTTCGGGACGCGTGATTAAGTTATCATCGAACGAAGGGGCCTTTGGCGTGCCCGAACGCGTAAAAGATGCGATCCGCCGTTATGCTGACACGGCACACCGATACCCGGATGGGGGGTGCACTGAATTACGTTCGGCACTTGCCCTGAAATATGGCATTGATCCGGCGCATATTGTATGCGGAGCCGGTTCGGATGAAATTATTTCTTTTTTGTGTCAGGCCTATGTGTCTACGGGGGATGAGGTTATTTATTCCCGCCACGGATTTTTGATGTACCCCATCAGCACACAGGTTGCAGGCGGAACGCCTATCCCTGTCCCAGAAAAGATGTTGCGTACAGATTTGCAGGCCATGTTGTCTGCTGTGACCGATAAAACGAAAATTATTTTTATTGCCAACCCGAATAACCCTACAGGAAGTTATTTGAACCGCACGGAATTAAGAACATTTTTGACATCACTTCCAAAACATATTCTTTTGGTGATTGACTCTGCCTATGCTGAATTTGTGAGCGCACCGGATTATTCGGATGGTCACGAATTTGTATCGGAATTTGGCAATGTAGTGGTTACACGCACATTTTCAAAAATTTATGGTATGGGGGGTGTGCGATTAGGATGGGGACATTGCCCGCCTGACATTGCCGATGTGTTAAACCGCGTTCGGGGACCGTTTAACGTGAGCTCATTGGCACAGGTCTGCGGGATTGCGGCTTTGCGCGAAGATAAATTCATTGCCGATTGCAAGGCGCATAATACCTATTGGCGCACACGTGCGTCTGATGCCCTGACTCAGGCGGGATTGCAAGTTTATCCTTCCCAAGGAAATTTTTTGCTGGTGTCTTTCGGGACAGCGGAAAAAGCCGAAACCTGCCGTCTGGCATTAAAGGATCAGGGGATTATCCTGCGCCAGATGGGGGCTTATGGCCTGTCGGAATGTTTGCGGATATCGATCGGCCATCCAGAAGAAATGGAGATTGCCATTTCTGCCTTAACCGCGTATATGAATAATTCATGAGATTTGAACGCGCCCTTTACGTTTATGCCGCTTCCTATTCCCACTAAGGGAATTTTATTTATTTTTTCATTCAAAAATCGTCATCTTTCATTCATACCTTGAGATAAGGGAAAATTAATATGTTTAAACAAGTCACTATTATTGGATTTGGGCTGATTGGGTCGTCTTTGGCGCGCGCCATAAAACAACACGCATTGGCGGCTAAAATCATCTGTGCGGATATGTCGCGAGATGTCTGTGAAAAAGTTTTATCGCTTCAGTTGGCAGATGAGGTCACGACCGATCTAGCCAAAGGCGTGAAGGGGAGTGATCTGGTCATTCTGTGTGTGCCTGTGGGGGCGATGTCTGCCGTGGCGGATAAAATCGCCGGATCTTTAGAGCCCGGTGTCATTGTATCGGATGTCGGGTCGGTCAAAAAGGAAGTGATAAAATCACTGGCACCCCGTCTGCCGAAAAAATCTCATTTGGTGCCCGCACATCCGATTGCCGGAACGGAACATTCGGGCCCTGAACATGGATTTGCCGAGTTGTTTCATAACAGATGGTGTATTGTGACGCCTTTGGAAGATTCTGAACTTCAGCCGGTGGAGAAAATCGTCAAACTCTGGGAGGCGTGTGGATCTAACATAGAAATTATGAATGCAGATCATCATGATCTTGTGCTGGGCATTACCTCTCACCTGCCGCACCTGATTGCCTACACGATTGTGGGAACGGCCACGACGCTTGAGGAAGATTTAAAAGGTGAGGTGATTAAATTCTCCGCCTCAGGTTTTCGTGATTTTACGCGTATCGCCGCGTCTGACCCGGTCATGTGGCGCGATGTGTTTTTGAACAATAAAGATGCTGTGCTGGAGGTGCTTCAGCGATTTACCGAAGACTTAACCGCCTTGCAAAAAGCCATCCGAAAGCAAGATGGGGATTATCTTTATCAAACCTTTAAAAAGACCCGTGATATAAGACGCGCGATTATTCAAGCCGGTCAAGCCAACTAAGCGCATATTAAGGAAGATAAGGGAAACGCTCTCTGGCTTCATCCACCAGACGGTCTGTGGCATTTTCTATTCGTTCCTGAAGATCAATCGCCACTTCTTTTTCGTCCTGTCCCGGTGGGATGGGGGGCAGAAATTCGATGGTCACAAGGCCGGGATATTTCATGAAACTCTGCCGCGGCCAAAATAATCCCGCATTCAAGGCCATGGGGATAATGGGCAGGTCGGTGGCCTTATACATTTTGATGATGCCGGATTTATAGGGTTTTTCATCGGTGCCCACGCCCACTTTTACCCGTGTTCCTTGGGGGAAAATAATAATGGGACGTTCTTGCGCTTTGACGCGCTGGGCTTCGCTGACGATCGTCTTGGCGGATTCGTCACGGTTCTTACGGTCAATGGCGATATTATCCAGATTAACCAAAAACCGTCCCCATAAGGGTATATCCGCTAGTTCCTTTTTTAATATGATCGCCGGGTCATGGAACAGGGCATATAATTTAAGTGTTTCATACGCGGATTGATGTTTGGCCGCCACCAGATAGCCCCCCGTGGCCGGAACATATTCCTTTCCCCGAACTTCATAATCAAGGCCGATGACATATCGTTCCAAGAAATAAACAACAGATAAATAAGTGTTGTTCACAAACATGGCGCCTTTTTTCCCCATGAAGGCAAAAGGCCACAGGACAAGGCAAATCAATGCCGACCAGCCAAAAAATAGAATGTTGAACACAAGAGAACGTATAAAAATCATATTTTGCCCTGATTGTCAGACCCGAGATTAAGCCATACTAAAAGTGTCTTGGAATATTCTTCAAAAACCAGACGCCAGAATTTTTCGGTTCGCCATGTCTCCCCTTCGGTGACCACGGGGTATGAGGTGATATCGACATCCCCGATATGACGGTTAAATTCCAGTTTGGCACGATGCATGTGATAAGCTGATGTGACCAGAAGTAAGGATTGAACCTTGTTCTGCCGCACCCAGTCTGCTGTCTCTTGTGCGTTTTCCTTGGTGTTTTCTGCCGCATATCCAAGTGTCACGCAGCAGGTAGATTTTTCGGCCAACGCCGGGCGCAACGCAATTAAATCGGTCAGGCGCGTTTGTTTATTGACCCCTGAAATAAAAAGATTCTGGCCTTTATTGTTGAGCAAAAGATCAATCCCCGTTCGTATACGATTATCCCCCCCCCGTTAAAACAATAATCGCAGAGGCCTGTGTTTGGGGCGGGGTCATCGTGGCAACCGATACCGCAAACCAAATGAACCCGATCCCCCACAGGGAACCCAAAGTCAAAAACGCCATGATAATAAAATTAATAATGCGTGACATGTGACATATATCCTATGGCATCTGTACCAGGACACGCAAGGCGGTGACGCGGGCACTCAGGATAGCCAGAATAACAATAGACACCGGAACCAAACATAACACCAGAACATCTCCCAGATAAGAAGAGACAGGCATAGCTTCTAAAGGCTGGCTTAACGCCAGCCACAGAATAATACCTGTGAATATCATTAATCCCAGACCAACGGCGATTCCCTTCAATGCCATATAGGCGGCATATCGTTCAAATTGCCGGGATAGATATTGATCTGACGCCCCCATGAGATGGATGAGTTCAAGTTCCGGGGCATGAATGGCCATCTTGGATGAGATCGCCCCCGAGACAGCCAAAAAAGTTGTCCCGCCCATCAGAAGGATAAGGGCAAGAGCCAGATTTTTAAGAGTCACGGTCAGACGCATGACCCGGTCAAGCCAATCCTGATGTGTATCTATTCGGATATCCGGATGGAGCGAAATAAGCCTTTTGGATAAGGCATCCATATTCACTTCGGATTCCGCTTGGAAGGTCACAGAAATAAGCCGGGGTAGGGGAAGATCATCCAGTTCCGGGCTTGACCCCAACCATGGCGATACCAAATCGGTGATGTCTGCTGGGGTTAGAACGGTAAGGCGGTTCACCGCCGGATGGGCAGACATCAATTTGTCCACTTGATCAGAAAGTTTTTCTATTTTATCCGCGTTAATATTCTGGCCATTATAACACCAGAACATCTCCCAGATAAGAAGAGACAGGCATAGCTTCTAAAGGCTGGCTTAACGCCAGCCACAGAATAATACCTGTGAATATCATTAATCCCAGACCAACGGCGATTCCCTTCAATGCCATATAGGCGGCATATCGTTCAAATTGCCGGGATAGATATTGATCTGACGCCCCCATGAGATGGATGAGTTCAAGTTCCGGGGCATGAATGGCCATCTTGGATGAGATCGCCCCCGAGACAGCCAAAAAAGTTGTCCCGCCCATCAGAAGGATAAGGGCAAGAGCCAGATTTTTAAGAGTCACGGTCAGACGCATGACCCGGTCAAGCCAATCCTGATGTGTATCTATTCGGATATCCGGATGGAGCGAAATAAGCCTTTTGGATAAGGCATCCATATTCACTTCGGATTCCGCTTGGAAGGTCACAGAAATAAGCCGGGGTAGGGGAAGATCATCCAGTTCCGGGCTTGACCCCAACCATGGCGATACCAAATCGGTGATGTCTGCTGGGGTTAGAACGGTAAGGCGGTTCACCGCCGGATGGGCAGACATCAATTTGTCCACTTGATCAGAAAGTTTTTCTATTTTATCCGCGTTAATATTCTGGCCATTTTTTTCCTGTGCGGGGATGATAATCGTGGCTTGATGCGCTAACCCGCTGGCGTAACGATCAGAGAGATCATAAAGCCATAGCCCCGCCCCGACCGAGAGTAGGGAGAGATACGTCATCAAAGCAAAAAGAACGATGATAAAGAGCGATCCTGCTGATTTTTCCAATCCCAGATCATAGTTTCGGGGGGAGTTGGCGGAACCGATGGTGATATTCTTTTTAAAAAATGGAAAGCGCATTAAAAAATTCCTTCCAGTTTTTTCTTTAGCCATGTCTTGGGTTCTTCAACCCGGATATGACCATTTTCCAGCACCAATCTTTTATGGCCGAATTGATCCATGATTTGCTGGCTGTGGGTGGCAATCACAACTGTGGTTCCCATCCGGTTTAATTGGTCAAACAAACCAATTAGGCGCGACCCGATGTCATCGTCCAGATTTCCGGTCGGTTCATCGGCCAGTAAGAGACGCGGGCGCGTGATGACGGCTCTGGCGATGGCAACGCGTTGTTGCTGTCCCCCGGACATGGTGGTGGGAAGCATATTTTTTTGTTCCCCCAGCCCAACCCAGTCTAACAATTCCGCGACATGGTTTCGGATATCTGTTTCAGATTGTCCCAGAATACGAAGCGGAAGGGCGACGTTATCAAACGCCGAAAGATGCGGAAGCAAACGAAAATCTTGAAACACCACGCCAATTCGTTGTCTTAAGGTCATGAGGCTTTCGCGTTCGGCCTGCGCAATATTTTGCCCAAACATGCTGACGATTCCCCGTGTGGGTTTACGCCCTAGATAAAGCAAAGAGAGAAGGGACGATTTTCCCGCGCCACTGGGTCCCGTGAGAAAATGAAAAGATCCAGCCTCAAGTGTAAAATCAACATCACTCAAAACTTCAGGCCCGATCCCGTATCTTAACCCCACATGTTCAAACTTAATCATGGCGTGGTGACACTTTCGCCATCGCCGCCCAGGGCTCTTTCTTCAGGGTTGCCATGATGAAGGATCATTTGAAGAATGCTGGCTTTTTCATAGGCATTGTTTACCTTGAGCGCGGATTCATACGCAGAATTCATATCCCCGCGCGATACAAAAATCTTGGCAATATTAACATAGGCCTTGTTCTTATAAGATTCATTTTGAATATAGGAGAGCGAGTCAAAAGCCGCCTTCACGTCGCCACGTTCGGCCTGAATTTCGGCCGTTTCACCGAAAGCTTTATTTTTCAGAGCTTCGTTCTCCATGGTTTTTGCTGTGGAGGTCGCTCCCGCATCATCCAGCGCCATGGCCTGTGCCATCGCCACATAGGTGAGGGCAATTTCCATTCCCGCCGGATCAGCGATGTTACGCGCCGATATCATCAATTTTTCGAACAGGTCATCATACCGGGGGCGCGGCCATTTGCCGTCTGCGGCGGCAAACCCAATGCCCCGGATGGCCATGGCCTGCGTATCCGGGTTTTTGATAAGTTTTACCAAGGAAATGGCCTGATCATATTCCCCTTGATGGGTATAGGATTTCGCCAGTTCCCGGTAGGTTTGATCCCGCCAGGCGATATTGTCAATTTTGGGCGCCAGTTGCTCAAGCTCTGTGATCAAACAGAGTTTATCCGAAGCCGAGCAGGGCTTGTCTGCCATCGCCCGGGACGTATTTGTCAGAACACATATGACGATCAGAAAATTTGTCAAAAAACGCATCTTCTACTCCACGGACTTCTTGGCCAAGACAAGTTTAGACCCTACAATAACTTCCACGAAAAAGGAAACGCGAAGCGTCTATGATCCTCACTTGTCCTAATTGCGATATGCGGTATTTGGTATCGGCTGTCTCTATCGGCCCCGAAGGTCGTAAGGTCAGATGTGCGTCCTGTGCACATATCTGGTTTCAGAAGCCAGAGGTTTCTGATTCCGGCTTTGCCGGAAGTTTTCAAGATATCCTGAAAGAAGAAATGCAGGCCGCGCCCATTCCGGAATCGGTCAAACCACTTCCGGAAGGATCGAATGTTCCAGCCTTGCCCGAAGATGTGCCGCCTTCTGTGGGTAAAACAAAATTTTCTTTTCCCGCGTTACCTTCCTTTCGCGTGGGGGCAGATGCGCTTAGCGGATACGGGGCGGCCTTGGGGGTTTGTCTGATCTTGTTGGCAGGAATGGTGATGTTCCGGGATCACGTGGTGAAGGCATGGCCGCCCAGCGTAATGATGTTTGACATGCTGGGGGCGCATACGGCGTTGGCGGGTGAAGGATTGATTATTGACCGCCTTCAGGCCAAAACCGAGAAGACAGAAACAGGAGATGTTCTAAAAATCAACGGAAGTGTTATCAACCTCACGGCAAGCGAGGTTAAGGTGCCCCATTTGATGGCGACCCTTAAAATGAAAGATGGCTCGCCGGGGGAAAAATGGCTGATTGAACTTCCTCAATCTCACATGGCGGGCGAAGGGGCGATTGATTTCTCATCTGAATATCCTGGCCTGCCGGAACTGGCAGAATCTGTTCATCTGACATTTTCTTTATCTTCGCCCAAGGCCGAGACTAAGACTGACGCCAAGCCTGATGCCAAGCCAGAGATGACGCCGGATAAACAGGCGCATTCAGATCAAAAGGACTCGCCCACATCTGCGTCCGAACTTGAAGTCAAAGCCCATTAAAGCCAATTCGGCATATGTTCCTTGGCAAAAATTTCTTCAACAGTCTGGCGTTCTCTAATACAAGTGTGTGTTCCCTCATGGGTTAAAATCTCGGCAATCAGGGGCCGTGTATTATAATTTGATGACATGGCAGACCCATACGCCCCGGCAGACCGTATCACCACCAAATCCCCCGCGCTTAACTCCGGCAGGGATCTACCTTTGGTGAACGTATCCCCGCTCTCGCAGACGGGCCCCACAACATCATAGGTGATGGGGGTGAGGTGCCGATTTTTGATGGGTTCAATCTCATGATAGGAATCGTACATGGCGGGACGGATCAAGTCATTCATCGCCGAATCAACAATCAAAAAATTCCGATCCGGCGTTTGTTTTATATATAAGACCCGAGATAACAGAACCCCGGCATTCCCGACCAGATACCTCCCCGGTTCCATGATGATTGCAACCCCGAGCGGTACGACAATATCCCGAACCCATTTGGCGTAGGCGGATAAATCCAGCAATTTTTCATCTTTGTAAATAATGGGGAAGCCGCCGCCAATATCCAGCCTGCTGATGGTATGCCCCTGTGCGCGTAGAGCCATGACAAGCCCGGGGAGTTTTTCAAATGCCTGCTTGAATGATTCAACGGTAGAAACCTGAGACCCGATATGCATCGACAGGCCTTCGCATGTGATATATGGCAGGGAGGACAGCATATCAAAAGCCTGTTTTAAATAGGTTTCATCAAGGCCGAATTTATCGTGCTTTCTGCCTGTTGAAATTTTGGTATGTCCGCCGCCCGTCACATTCGGGTTTACCCGAAAAACAATCGGTGCCTTGATATTCATCTCTCCGGCGACCGTGTTGAGATGAATCAATTCCGGTACGGATTCAACGTTGAATTGATGTATCCCCGACCTCAACCCCAAAATCATTTCATCCCGGGTTTTGCCGACGCCCGTAAAGACAATATGCGCAGGGTTAAAACCTGCCTTTAATCCGCGCGTTAATTCACCGCCAGACACAACCTCCAGCCCGGTACCCAGTGAACGCAAATAAGCCAGAACACCCAAATTGCTGTTAGCCTTGCAGGCAAAGCATAGTAAGGGTTGCTGGTCTGCCGGCAGATATTCCTGCATCGCGCCGGCCAACGCCGCATATTGTTTTTTCATCTCCCCCGCAGAATACACATAGGTTGGGGTGCCATATGTCCCTGCGATCAAGGAAAGGGGCACGCCGTCGGTGCATAATTCGTCTTGTATGACGTCAAATCCTGACATGGATATTCCTATTTCGAGGTCGGATAGGTTTGGGGAAAAGTATCTGGTTTTTCACGTGTCGGCGGGTCAACATTTTTGGGTTTGATCCCGCAGGACGATAGTAAAATCACCCCTAGAAAAAGCAAAAACAACGGTGCAAATTGACGCATCTTCATGTAGATATAGAAAAGCATGTCTTGACATGTCAAGGCAAGGGGTAAAGGCAAAGATATTCATCATGGAAAATTCACGGTTAGACCCAGTAAAGGTACAACGTACCAAACGTTTGATGAAATGGATGGTCGCTGTTTTTTTGATCGCAATGGCCACAGGGTTCTATTGGAAAAGCGGTCTGCTTAGCCAGACGATTTCGGCTGAGAAACTGGCCGGCTTGATCCCCCCTCAAAGTGCGGCGGATCAAGCGCAGGTATCCCAAGGTCAATCTTTTCCGGATGTCAGTTTTTATAACCCTCAGGGTGACAAGGTTTCCGTGTCTGACTTTAGGGGGCAATATGTTCTGATTAATCTCTGGGCGACATGGTGTGGGCCGTGTGTGGTGGAACTGCCGTCGCTTGATTCCCTTCAGGCAAAACTCAAAGGTAAAAATATTAAAATTCTGGCTGTGTCGATGGATCGGAACATGGATCAAAAAACGCTTCAGGATTTTTTAAGAGCGCGGGGTATATCTGATTTTGCCCTGTATCACGACCAGAATCGCGACATTCAGGCCAAGATATCTGTGCCCGGTATTCCCGTCACCTACCTGATTGACCCCACAGGTAAAATTGCCTTTATTTTTGAGGGGATGGCCACGTGGGATGATCAGGATACGCTGGATTTCTTCGCCGAGCGTCTCACGTAAAAGAATAGTGTTTTTTTTGATTATTTCAGACCATAATAGACCCCATGTCCAATTTACCCCCACAGCCAGATAAACCCAGAGAAACCCTGACCCAAAGTCAGCTGGATGGGATGATTGAACTCCATGCACGTTTCTTAAGCGGACGTCTGGGCGGCCGCCGCGCCACCCTGAAGGCGTTTGATCTGGTCGGGCTTTCCATGGCGGGCAAAGATATGCGTCAGGTGGATTTTACAGGATGCAATCTGTTTGGCGTCGATATGTCAGGCGCGAATTTCAGCGAAGCTCGGCTATATGCCTGCGACCTGACGGGGGCGAATTTATCCAAAACTAATTTCACCCGGGCAGACTTGCGCGGCGCACGTATTGAAAATGCCAATCTGGAAGATGCCAATCTGGATAAGGCCGATTTACGCGTCGGAGGCTTTGCCGAAGGCGGGATGTATGATACCGGGCAGGGCGTTAATTTCCGGGGCGCGAATTTAAGCGGTGCCAAATTAACGGGCTCGTTGGCGACGGCGGCTGATTTCTCCGATGCCATCATGTCCGATATTAATATGACCGGGGCTGATCTTCGTAATGCCAATATGTCCGGTGCCGATTTATCCGGGGCACAAATGGCTGGCACAAAGCTTAAGGGCGCGGTGTTAAAAGAAACGATCCTCACGGGTGTCAATATGTCGGACATTAGTGAGATGGAAGTGGATATTTCTGCCGCCATTACGGATAAGAATATCGGCAAGTCGATTAAGACTCTTGATGAACCGCTTGAGGCCAAAATTGAAACCCATGAACGGTGGGTGTCCTCTGCTGGGAAAGAGGGCAAGCAACTTGACCTGAGCGGTTACGACATGCGTCCGCTGGAATCACTTAAGCAACAAAAACTGACGGCGATTAAGGCCATTAAAGCCCGATTCTTCGGCATGAATCTCTATAAGGTTGAGATGCAGAGTGCTGTCCTGGATCAGTCTGACTTTCGCCGATGTGACCTAGAAGGGGCAGATTTGCGGGGAAGCAGTTTTAAAAATGCCCTGTTTTCACATGCCAACATTAAGTACGCGAATTTTGATCCGCTTTTGTTTGGCACGGCGGGTTCAGGCCAGCGATTTGCGCCGTGCTCGTTCGAAGGGGCGTCTTTTGCCTATGCAAATTTTTCACGGAGCAAAATGCGCTCCGCCAATTTCAAAAATACCGATCTCACGAATGCGAATTTCAGCGGGTGTGACTTGCGTGAAGCTGATTTTACAGGTGCCAAATTAGATGGCATTATCTGGGAAGATGCGAACATCGAAGGTGCCATCCTGCCCCGAACAGGATCTGTCTTTAAGTTAAAGACGACGGAATAAATTTACTTTCTATCAAGGAAGTTATCTCGAAAATACTTAAGGTTTTTCTCCCATAGCGATCTTTTGAAGAATCTAGATGGATGCCTGATCCCATAGGCATAAAACTCATGGTCATTGATCTTATAAAGCCTTATTTGTGACTGTTTTAACAGAGAAGGATGAAGTTCAGATGTATGCTGAATGGACTCTAAAGCCTTCCAGACCCATATCCCTAAAATCAGGACAGCATCCGGTTTGATCTTATTTATCGTTTCAATAAAAGCTTGGTTAGCTTGAGGGATATCTTCTTCCGTAGGTCTTTTTATTTTTCCCTCAAGTGTCTTATCCATCGCTCTTTGAGCGTAGGTATGAACGGCAATGCTATGAAAAAAATTGTGCCGTTCTGAGTGGTCTTTAGTATTTATGCCAAAAAGGGGCAGAAGTATCTGCCATATTTTATGTTTGGCTTTTCCCTGTATGTAATCTTGGACAACAACTTGGGTGAAACCGGATTGAATAAGATCTTTCTTATCGACGTCCCAAACATAATGACTATCAGTCACCACGAGTAGCTTTTTTCCACCCAGATAGTCGTTAAAATAGAATTCTCCCACCCACGGTTGGAAGAATGTTTGTGCTGGGTTCGTCATAAAGAATTAATCAAATCTTTTGTGTTAATTCTGGCAGGATTTGAAATAGATCACCGACAAGGCCATAGTCGGCGACCTGAAAGATCGGGGCTTCCGGGTCTTTGTTGATCGCGACGATGATTTTTGATCCCTTCATGCCTGCCAAATGTTGAATGGCGCCAGATATCCCGACGGCGATGTATAATTGAGGAGCGACAACTTTTCCGGTCTGTCCGACTTGATAATCATTCGGTACAAACCCGGCATCCACGGCGGCGCGCGAGGCTCCCACAGCCGCGCCCAGTTTATCGGCCAATGCTTCGATGATTTTAAAATTCTCACCCGAACCCATGCCGCGCCCGCCTGATACCACAATCTTGGCGGCCGTCAGTTCAGGCCGATCAGATTTTGAAACCTCTGCTGACACAAAAGTCGACAGACCAGAAGCTGGCGGAACGGTCAGCGTTTCAGAGGTGGGCTGGCCACCTTGGGCATTCACCGGGTCAAAGGCCGTGGTACGCACGGTAATAACTTTTTTGGCATCTGAAGATTGCACGGTGGCCAAGGCGTTGCCCGCATACACAGGCCGAACAAATGTATTGGCATCAATGACCGACACAATGTCTGATATCTGCTGGGTGTCGAGTAAGGCCGAAACGCGCGGCATGACATTTTTGCCAAAAGTGGTTGCGGGCGCGAGAAGATGGGAGTAGGCACCTGCCAACCCTACAATCACCGGGGCGACATTTTCTGCAAGCCCATGCGCCAAGGATGGGTCATCTGCGGTAATAACTTTCATGATCCCATGAATCTGTGCGGTTTCGGCGGTGACGGTACTCACGCCATGTCCTAGAATTAGAACATGCACGTCTGAATCAATCTTGCGTGCCGCGGTGATGGTATTCAGCGTCGCGGGTTTTAAGGTCTTCTGGTCATGTTCGGCAATCACCAATACGGTCATGTCAGATCACCTTGGCTTCGTTTTTGAGTTTATCAATTAATTCATCCACCGACGCAACCTTACCACCGCCAGTACGTTTGGGAGGCTCCTCGACTTTGAGAATTTTTAAACGCGGGTCATAAGAGACACCCAGATCTTCGGGCTTCATCACTAGCAAATCTTTTTTCTTGGCCTTCATGATATTGGGAAGCGACGCATATCGTGGCTCGTTCAGGCGTAAATCAGTGGTTA
>CAZZGO010000022.1:0-18140 GCA_964654245.1 uncultured Pseudobdellovibrionaceae bacterium
TTGGTATATCGCGTAATTGCGGGTATAATCCGGGCGTAAAGAGTATCAGGACAGGGATCATGGATAGATGTTTTCATCTTTAGGCCCTCTTTTTAAAACGATCTTTCGTCAGGCCGAAGCAGCCGATACGCGTCTTGGTATTCGCCGGGAAGAAAAACGCGAGGGTAGAAAACGCCCGGATCTTGAGCCATCAGATGATAACAACACCTTGTGGGAAGATTCAACAGACGTATCTATCCCGGCTCTGCGGCTGTTTCTTCAAAATTTTGTGACGGGTCAGGATGGGTCGGCACAAACAGTGACCTCTGCGCCTCTACCGGGATCACACGCAGAGGTCAAAACCGCTCCTGCCCCTGCATCATTACCCGGCGCACCTGTGCCGGGCACAACGGCCAAAGCCATCAGTGCTTATCAAACCATGGGGCAAAGATCACCCGGCTATACGCCCCCTGCCCCCCCGGCCGCGCCCGCGGCACAGGTAATCAGTGATGTCGATACCTTATCCGCGAGCGAGGTACGGGTTATTTATCAATTACTGGACGATCTGGAGAAGCTCTCCGCACAGGGATATGAAACATTGTCCATCGGACGCGCCAACAGCTTTCTAGAGAGTTTGGCCAACGCGGTGGCCTTGCTAAAAAATGGGTCGTAACCCAGACTAAACCCGAAGCACATACCCTTCAGGACAGGTCAGCAGAATTTCCGGCGCGCCTGAATCTTTTTCAATTTTTTGGCGCAGACGATATATATGCGTCTCTAGTGTATGTGTTTCCACCCCGTCGGCATAGGCCCAGACTCTGTCCATTAACGCCTGCCGCGATAAGGTATGGCCGGGCGCATTCACTAAGGCGTACAGGATATCTCTTTCTTTTTCCGTGAGTCTTATATCGCCCCCCCTGCCATCAAGGATTAGCAATCGATTTTCATGCGGTTTCAAAAGGTAATAAGAGAATCTGTATTCCCCATCTGAAACTGTACGTGCGGACGATATGATATTTTTGACCCGGTCTAACAAGACACCCATCCGGACAGGATATTCCATGAGATGAACTGTCCCCGAATTTTTGAACTTTTCTAGATTCTGTGCTTGATCGACGACCAAAACTGGCTGGGACTGGGTTTGATAGCGAGAGGTACAGAGCCAGTATAACGCAACATCAAACTGTCCCTTTATTTTATCCGGCATCACGACATCCTGCCCGATCAGTTTCATGGCCTCGGCCAAAAACCGCTGATGGGCGTCTGTATCGGCATAAAGCACCACTGTCATGATCCGTTCCACCTGGGTAAGCGCACACTATATATTGTCTAACCTATTGATCAATAAGGCACAAGGGGGGTGTTTTAGCGTGTCTTAATCCCTTTTTATGGATGGCATGGGACTTGCAAATTCTTAGGTCGGCCAAGCAATTGAGTGGAAAACCATGCCCCTTGATGACACATACCGCATTTCCGAAGCCCGGACAGTGATGACCGGGCACAAGGCACCCCATAGCGTTCAGGCATGGAAAAAAACGGGGTCTATAGCTCCCGCGGGGCGTCTTGACGTGAATGCCCTGCTTCATCACGGGTCAGAAACGCAGGAAATTCAAAAAACTACCATCGCCCGAAACCTCTCACGTGTGATGACAGCCGACACCCTACCGGGGTCACAGGGTTATTCGTTCGAACAGGCGTTACGGGAGACCGTTCCGGATCAAGAACAAACCAGCCTGTCTGCCCTATCGCCGTCGGCCACACAAACCCCGACGGCGTGGACATTTGATGATGTGATAGATGTCGTGAACCCGCTTCAGCATATCCCGCTGATCAACATGGTGTACCGAAGTATTTCAGGAGATAGTATCGGCGCGATTGGCCAAATTGTTGGTGGTGCCTTGTATGGTGGGCCTGTGGGTGCCGTGGCTGGCACCGTGAATGCCATGGTGCAGGAAACAACCGGCAAAGATATTGCCGGAAATGTTCTGGGCGTTGTGGTCGATAGCTTTAACTAAGGTGCACGCACCCCAAAAAGTGCTGTCCCCACACGAATATGTGTTGCCCCCAGGGCAATGGCTTTTTCAAAATCACCGCTCATCCCCATGCTTAAAGACTTAAGATCATGTTGCTTGGCGAGTTTTGACAAAAAAGCGAAATGAAGTGCCGGGGGTTCCTGTTCCGGTGGGATGCACATCAACCCCTGTACCGTTAATCCCGCCTGCCGGGCATAGGCAAGCAAATCGGGTAGGCGCGCGGGGATAACGCCTGATTTTTGCGGCTCTTCGCCTGTATTCACCTGAATAAAACACGGGATATTTTTATTCTGCTGGCGCATTTCACCCACGAGCGCATCCACCAGCTTTTCGCGGTCAAGTGTTTCAATGACATCAAAAAGCGAAACAGCCTCTTTTACTTTGTTGGTCTGAAGGGAACCAATCAAATGTAACTGCACATCGGGATATGTTTTTTTAATCGGAACCCACATAGCCAATGCATCTTGAACCCGGTTTTCACCAAACACGCGATGGCCTGTCTTTAACGCCTCGTGAATTTTTTCAGCGGGCTGTTTTTTACTCACCGCGACAAGCACAACCTCTTCAGGAGAACGTCCCGCCGCCCGAGCCGTTTTATGCATGTTTTCTTTGATATGGCTGAAATTTTCGGCGATCTGCGACATCAAGAAAACTATATCACAAAAATGGGCTTAAAAATTCAGCTGAATGCCACCCAGCGCATAAGTTGCCGAAACGTCAGACTGCCCGGCCAGAGTCACATCATGTTCGATATGATTGAGTGTTCCCCGGAACGTTAATCCCTTGACCATCGTATAGGTGAGACCAACCGTATAACGATCCGTTTCCACATCGCCCGTGCCCGGAAACTGGTTACGGTTGTTATCCTGACGGTTGTGATAAGACGCCCCAAATTTATAATCACCGACAGTATAATCAACCCCCAACACAATTTTTTGGTCTTCGCTGTCTTCGACGGAGCGATTCTCATCTTGGGTATAAACAGCACCGATTCCAAAATCACCAATGTCAAGATCCAGACCTACGTTCCATTCATGGTAATCACTAGTAAAGGCACCACTTCTATTGCCTTCAATATGCGTATAGCCGGCCCCGGTCGTGAGGCCGATTCCATTGAACGATCTTTCGTAACGGGCACCGACCTCATATGCTTGATCCTGAAACCCGCTTTGGTTTTCGCGGTTAAATCCGGCAAGGCCATTCAACGAACCTGCATCACGCATGCTGGGTGTCCACGATGCGGCTACTTGCAAACCTTCCCATTGAGGGGTGATATAGGTGATCTTTTCAGTTTTTCCGGTGGCGTTGTTCTCATAGTCAAACGTCGTGCTGAATACTTGAAGATACGTCCGCAAAGCACCTGCCGGCGCAATCGCATCGTAATTCACCGGATGTACCTGCATTTCCATGCCGTCCACATTACTATCTGCAGAAGGCGCGGCCACCTGAAGCATTTCCTGCGCCCCGTCTTCTGACCCGATATTGATTTTGCCTAGCGAAGACGAGAAATAAATATAGGATTCATCCACGGTATTGGCATCATCTCCGGCATCCATTTCTGTTTCCAGATGAAAACCATAAGTCAGGCCGTTATCGGCTTTGCCCTCGGCATTAATATAAATTTCTGACTCACGGAGCATGTCAAAGGACGCGACATCATTCCCCGCACCCGGTGCTTCATCCTGATCCAGCCAGCCCACATAGTTGCGGGTATGACCCCCAACCGAAATATCAATCTGTGCGAATGCGGGTGAGGCGATCAAAAGCCCGAAGATAAGAAAGCTAAAACCTTGTTTCATCCTGATGGTGTCCTGTGCGTTAATAATACCAAAATTGATTTTATGAGCGTGATTCTAAATGAGGAAAGATCAAAAGAAAAGGGGCACACGATGGTGCCCCTTTCCGAATAACATCCTAAATCAGGATTAGAAGTTCAGCTGAACACCGCCGAGCAGGGATGTTGCTTCAACATCGCCCACGCCAGCTGTTGGTGACTCATGCTCGATGTGGTTGATAGAACCACGGAAGCTGAGGCCAGGAGCGGCTGTGTAGGTTACGCCAGCTGAGTAACGATCTGTTTCGAACTCACCTGTCGCGAGACCGTTTTCGTCATCGCGTGTGTAGTAAGAAGCGCCCAGTTGGAAAGGACCTGTTGTGTAGTCAACGCCAACAACAATCGTGTCATCGCTGTCGCCAGCTTCTGTACCGTTGTTGTTTGTTGTGTAAACTGCACCAACGCCAAACGCGCCGATGTCGAAGTCTGCACCAACGTTCCACTCTGTGAAGTCATCCAAAGCGGCCGGAACAGTTGTTTCTGTACGTTCAGCTTGGGTGTAACCTGCGCCAACAGCGAAACCGATGTTGTTGAAGTTACCTTCGTAACGAACGGCTCCTTCATAGGCTTCTTCGAGGTCGTTGTCTGTGTTATTCAGGTTGAAACCTGCCAGACCGGAAGCGGAGTTAGCATCGCCAACTTCTGGTGTGTAGGACAAACCGAACTGGAAACCGTTCCAGACAGGTGACAGGTAGGTGATTTTTTCATCAACGCCTGTAATATCGTTGTCGTAATCCCAGCCATCGTTGGCAATACCACCTGTCGGTGATGTACCAAAGTTACCGAGGTATGTTGTGAAAGCACCGTTCGCAGAAGCGACAGCGTAGTTCACAGGCTGAATGTAGGAACGGATACCATCGATGTTGGAATCAGCTGAAGGAGCGGCAACCTGCAACAGGTAGTTCGCGCCATCTTCGGAACCGAGGTTCACGCGGCCGAGGTTCGAAGCCAAGTACAGGTAGGACTCTTCTACCGTGTTGGCATCATCGCCTGCGTCCATTTCTGTTTCCACATGGAAACCGTAGGTCAGACCATTGTCGGCTGTACCTTCGGCGTTGAAGTGGATTTCAGATTCGCGGAGCATGTCGAAGCTTGTCACTTCGTTCGCAGCGCCTGTCGCTTCATCTTGATCCATCCAACCTACGTAGTTTTTCGTGTGACCGCCTACGGTAACATCGATTTGCGCCATGGCCGGAGCCGCAGCGAAAACAACGCCAGCCGCTACAGTGCTAAGCAAAAGTGTTTTCATTTTTAATCTTCCTCCAATTGAAGATATTTAAGTGAACACAAACGGGAGAGCCCCGAATGATGAAACTATAAAAGCCATGGGTTGGGGGTATTTTCAACGCAGACAAATCAGGGAAGGGTGTTTTTTTTGTTCGGCGTGGCTTTTTTGCCACAGGCGGGGTAGGGGGTTGGTAAACCCAAATCTCTCTCAAATAGTATTATTCATATTATATACAGCCGCAGAGAACCGCTTGAGACCCGTTGTGCCACATGCTATTCAAAAGGGCAACCTGAACGGGATTTATTTTATGAAAAACAATATTTTTGGCTTTTTTCTGCTTCTTATATATGTCGGTCTTCTGGGCGGCTGTTCCAGCGTGCCGGATATCGGGGGAGAGGCCAAATATCCTTCAGGGGCAGACCGCACCACCACGGGCGGGGATATTTATGGCGAGCGAGAGAGTATTTTTGGCGAAGGCGGCTGGAAAATCTTTGGCGGTAAGGATTCAGAAAAAGAAGATGGCAGTTCCGGTATCGGCGTGAACTCATACTTATGGCGCGCCTCGCTGGACACGGTGTCCTTTATGCCGCTGGCCAGTGCCGATCCGTTTGGCGGCGTTATCATCACCGATTGGTATTCCGCCCCTGAAAAACCCGACGAGCGGTTCAAGGTCAATATTTTCATTCAAGATCGTCAGCTCCGCTCCAGCGGGGTCAAGGTTAAGGTCTTCCGTCAGGTCAGCCGTAAAGGCGGTGCCTGGAAAGATGCCGACGTCGCCAAGAGCACCGAGGATCAAATGGTCGATGCCATCCTGACCCGGGCACGGCAAATTCGTGTGGCCGAACTGAACGATGAATAGTCTTTAAATGTGTGATGGGCGCATTCTTATGCGTCCTCATAAAAATTTCTGCGCCCTTATGATGGAATAAAGCCATGAGCGAACGTTATCATATCAAAGAAACCGAAAAAAAATGGCAGAAGGTCTGGCAGGATCGAAAGTCATTTGAGGTCACCGAAGATACCACCAAACCTAAATGTTATGTGCTCGCCATGCTCCCCTATCCGTCGGGACGCATCCATGTGGGGCATGTCCGTAATTATACACTGTCAGATGTTGTCGCCCGTTATAAAAAAGCCATTGGGTTTAACGTGCTCAACCCCATGGGGTGGGATGCGCTGGGTCTGCCGGCGGAAAATGCGGCCATGGAGCGCGGCACACATCCGGCAGACTGGACATACGCCAATATCAAAGACATGAAAGCCCAGCTTTTATCCATGGGTCTGGCGATTGACTGGAGCCGTGAAGTCGCCACCTGCCATCCCGAATACTATAAACATGAACAAAAAATGTTCATCGAGTTTTATAAAAAGGGTCTGGCCTACCGTAAAGAATCCATGGTGAATTGGGATCCTGTTGAAAATACGGTACTCGCGAATGAGCAGGTCGTAGATGGCAAAGGCTGGCGTTCGGGCGCACCCGTTGAACGCCGCAAACTCTATCAGTGGTTCTTAAAAATCACGGCCTATGCGGATGAATTGCTGTCGGGCATTCAAACACTCGACCGATGGCCGGAAAAAGTCCGGGTCATGCAGGAAAATTGGATCGGCAAATCACAAGGCGCCCAACTTCATTTTGACCTGACCACAACATCCGGTCAGATCGCCGTTTACACCACGCGCCCGGATACCCTATTCGGCGCGTCGTTTGTGGCACTGGCGGCAGATCACCCCATGGCCAAAACCCTGTGTGCAGGCAAAGCCGGATTCGATGATTTCATCAAACAATGCCAAGCCAACGGCACCTCAGAAGCCGCCATCGAACAGGCCGAAAAAATCGGGTTCGATACCGGGCACAAAGTCGCCCACCCGTTTATTGCGGGCAAAGAATTACCCGTCTATCTCGCGAATTTCATTTTAATGGATTACGGCACCGGCGCCATTTTCGGGTGTCCCGCGCACGATGAACGCGATTTTGCCTTTGCCATGAAATATCAATTACCCATTCTGCGGGTAATTGATGGGGCAGGGGACTTACCCTTCACCGATGACGGCGTATTGATAAATTCTGAATGGCTCAATGGCCTCACCACAGACGCCGCGAAAACGGCCGCCATTCAAAAACTGGAATCACTGAAGATTGGTCAAGGGATCACCAAATATCGTCTGCGCGACTGGGGCGTCTCCCGCCAACGCTATTGGGGATGCCCTATTCCATTGGTTCACCGTATCAGCGATGGCGCCATCATTCCTGTACCGGATGATCAGCTCCCGGTCGAACTGCCCCACGACATCAATTATGATTTACCGGGTAACCCGTTAGACCGTCACCCCACCTGGAAATATACAACCTGCCCGGAAACAGGAGAGCCCGCGATCCGTGAAACGGATACGTGCGACACGTTTTTTGAATCAAGCTGGTATTTCCTGCGGTATCTTGATCCCCGTAATACCCACACAGGATTTTCATCGGCCGCCTCGAAATACTGGATGCCGGTCGATCAATATATTGGCGGGGTGGAACACGCGGTCTTACATCTTTTATATTCCCGGTTTTTCACGCGGGCTTTGCGTGATTGCGGATATGACGTCCCGGATGAACCCTTCGCCGGATTATTCACCCAAGGCATGGTGACCCATGCCACCTTTCAGGACACGGAAGGAAAATGGCTCTACCCCACCGAAGTCACGATTGAGGGATCTCGCGCGACAAAAATATCCGATGGGTCGCCCGTCACCATCGGATCCATCACCAAGATGTCGAAATCAAAAAAGAACACCATCGACCCACAGGATATCATTGATACTTATGGGGCGGATGCGGCACGTCTTTTTATCTTGTCAGATTCACCGCCCGAACGTGATCTGGAATGGACGGAAAGCGGTATTGAGGGAGCGTGGCGTTATATCAATAAAATCTATCGTCATGTCATCGACACAAAAGAAATGTTTCAGGGCGTGGCCTTAGAAAAACCAGCGAGCTTTTCAGCAGGCGCGGTGACGATCCGCAGAGCCACCCATAAAACCATTGACCTGGTCTCCAAGGATATCGATGCCTTTCATATGAACAAGGCGGTGGCTCGCATTCGCGAATTGTCCAACCTGCTGGTTGATATCAAGGCAACAAAAGACGACAGCGAGCGTTGGGCCTTGCGCGAAGGATATGAAACCTTGATTCAATTACTGGCGCCCATGGTGCCACATTTGGCCGAAGAATTATGGTCTGAATTAGGCCATACCAAATTGCTGGCGGATACGCCTTGGCCATCGGTGGATGCATCCTTGCTGGTGGCCGATACCCTGACACTGGCCGTACAGGTCAATGGCAAACTTCGGGCGACCATTACCTTGCCGGCATCGGCTGATAAGACAGAAGCGGAGACAATTGCGCTCTCGGATGACAACGTCAAAAAATCACTCGAAGGCCTCTCGGTCAAAAAAGTGATCGTTGTCCCCGGCCGCGTGGTGAATGTGGTCGCGGGTTAAAGACAAGGTTTAGGCGTACGGGAAAAAGAACAAGCCGTTTTTGGCATTTCTTGCCTATCCAGCGTTTGAAGAAAGTCTTTGACCATTCTTTCGGAAACAGCTTTTCCACTGGCGCGCGTCCGTGCACAAAATGCAAAAACTTCTTCTGATTTTTGTTCAAGATGTAGATTATAAGCACCTCTTGCCGTCATCTCTTCGCGGATTTGTTCGGCAGATATCCAGTTGTCAATGCCAGATTGAAGCCAAACACCTGAAGATTGGCCTTGTTTTTCGGAATTGCCACGTAATGTGGTTATGGTGTTGTCTCTACGTTCTCTTTGACGCCAGGTTTCAATGATATATTTGTGATGATCTTCATCCGTTCCCATACATAAATCACTGTAAACCCGGTCACATATTTCAAACGCGGGTGAGAGATCCTCAAAACGAACTTGACCCACACCGGCAGATATTTTTTTTTCAAATACCATGGATTTAAATTCACGATAGAGCGTCTCAAGTGTTCCATTATCCGGGTGTGTAATGACAATATCCCGAACGCGCCCTTTGCGGTTATTGCCAATAACCTGCGCTATGCCTTTACTAAAGATAGATGCGCCGCCATAGCGACCTTCCGAGGCAATAATTAACGCTGTTTCCCCTTTTGATTGGCCTGACAAATCACGCGCCACGATTTCATGACGCCGTACTTTATGTTGAGAAAGAATAATATTACTGACATGACGGGCATCAGTTTTCACATCTTGAATAACGTGGCTTAAGCCACGCGAAGCCACAGGATGGTCAGACAGAAATTTTTCCCATCCTTGGAAAAATTGCCCATTAATATTGGTTTCACCTTTTTTTTGACTATCCATACCCGTCAAAAGACGAAGCAAAAAATGATAGGCGGCTTGACCTGACATTTTTTGAAAAGCATTCCCGCGTGGTAAGTCAGGCAAAGATGCCGCCGTTTCTGGCGTACAAACCCAAACCTGACGAGCACAGCTCTCGGCCATCATGACAGGATGATCTAAACGCCAACGTGTTAGTGCCTCATTAAGATGGGGCGTTCTAAACGACAGGGCACATAACGTATCCGGAGATGAAAATCCGATCTTTGGCACAACACCCTCTTTGCTTTATGCTTTTTATTGGTTTAATTTAGTAAATAACCCCAATATAATTGTTATGTCAATGAAATTTATATCTTATTTTGCGGTGCTGATGGCCTGCGTCCTGCTGATGGGATGCGGGTTTGAGCCGCTTTATGGCGGTGCGCCGACGGCTTCAGCGGGTAGAACGGTCCCCCAAGGGCTCGATCAAGTTGACATTAATCTCATTCCGAATGCCGAAGGGGTGTTTTTGCGCAATGCCCTCATGGATCGTTTTTATCAGAGCGGATACCCCGCACAGCCGGCCTATACGTTAACCATCGACGAAATCAAACAAAGCAAAAGTGATTTTGACATCACGATTGATTCCGAAGCCACGCGCCGTCAACTCACCCTCTCCACCCGTTTGATCTTGTCTGAAGTGGGGACCCTCAAACCCGTGCTGGAACGCAAGGTCAAAATCGTCACGAGTTATGATGTGATCGGAAGCCAGTTCAGCACCCGCATCGCCGAAGATGATGCGCGCAAGGCCGCGTTAAATGATCTGGCGCGCCAAATTGAAACCCATATCGCCTTATTTTTATCACAGGGGCGGTAATGCCGATTATTCCGGACATCCACGATCTTCGGGACGACATGACACGCTGGCGGCGGGAACTTCATCAACATCCTCAAACTTCATACGAAGAAAATTTTGCCGCTGACTTCATTGCCGAAAAATTGACATTGTGGGGTATTCCGTTTGTACGCAACCTTGCCAAAACGGGTATCGTGGCCACGATCACTGGTCAAACCAACACATCTGGCAAAACGCTGGGTTTACGCGCGGATATGGATGCGCTGGATATCACCGAACATACCGGGTTGCCCCATGCCTCGCGCTATCCCGGGAAAATGCATGCTTGCGGTCATGACGGACACACAGCAACTTTATTAGGTACGGCGTATTATCTGCAAAAAAATCGACATTTTAACGGCACCGTCCATCTGATTTTTCAACCCGCCGAAGAATCAGGGGCAGGGGCTGTCACCATGATCAAAGAAGGTTTGTTTGACCGATTCCCCTGTGATTACGTGTTCGCGCTTCATAATTGGCCATGGCTTGACACCGGCAAAATGGGCACACGTGCCGGCGCCCTGATGGCGTCATCTGATGAATTCACCATCACCATCACCGGCAAAGGCGGACATGCCGCTCTTCCGCATAAAACAATTGATCCTGTTATTGTCGCGGCGCAGATTATCCAGACCGCCCAAACCATCGTCAGCCGAAATATCAATCCGCTGGATCAGGCCGTCATCAGCATGACAAATATCCGGGCGGGCACCGGGGCATCCAATATTATCCCGGATACCGCGCATATTTCCGGCACGGTGCGCACGTTCCGGCAAGATCTCCGTCCGATCATCAAAACACATTTAGAAAACATCGTCTCTCATACCGCCCAAGCCTTCGGGGCAGAAGCCACTTGTCATTATATTTTTGATTATGATGTCACCGTGAATTCACCGGAGGGCGTGGAGCAGGCAATTGAGGCCGCCTCAGACATCCTGGGTGCAGAAAATGTCATGGCGGAATATGAACCCACGATGGGCGCCGAAGATTTTGGTGCCATGCTTCAAGTCTCTCCCGGGGCGTTTGTTTTCATGGGACAAGGCGTTCCAAGCCAACCCGGCAGTCCGCATAATGCCGGACTTCACACGCCGGGCTATGATTTTAACGATGATATTCTGCCCATCGGCGCCAGTTATTTTGCCCGGCTGGTGGAACGCTATCTCGCGTCAGCACCTCAAAGTTAGAAAATTAACCTTAAATTCCTGTTGACGGCTCAACCGAGCCAATGTTATAACCATAACCACTTAACGCTTTCATACGGCATTTAAGTCGCGGCATTTGAAGGGGCAGCTTGCACCGCGTTACCAAGGCTAAAAAGCGCCATAGCGCAACGAACCGCTGTGGTCCCGTACTTTAAGGACTGTGGTGGGTTTTGTGGGCGCGGATCATCTCCTCTCCATACATATCTCCTCACATTTTATATCAACCTGAACCCACATGGTATGTGGGCTTGTGACTTATGGAGAAAAAAATGGGACAGCAAGTTAGAGTTTTAGGCGAGGGTATTTTTAAGTTACCAGAGGGCGTTCTTGTACAAAATTTCAATGCCACGGGTAATGTCGCCGTGTTGAAACAAGACCCTGAAGGCCCACATGCTATCGGGGGCACACATTATAGCGTATCCGATTCTGTTCATCTCAGAGGGTCTCATGTCACACCTCAACGGGCGACAAGGGAAGTTGTCGAACTTTTGACACGAAACGGCGCACATTTAATTAACGGCTAGTATCTTGACGGGACAGCATCTTTAGTTAAGGTGCTGTCCTTTTTTTATGTTCACTTTATTTAAGAAAGTTTTTTGGTATGCCTGATTATAATGCCCTTGATTCCGTTGGTTTGGCTGATCCTGCCAATTTTGTAAGATTGAGAACTTTCTATCCTGACGCAAAAGATATGGGTTTCACCAGGCCGTCCAACCTTTTTTTATCAGATGAATGGACAAAAATTTTTGCGGCGGGACTGATTAAATTATCTGGCTCAGAAACTGATTTTACCAAAGCCCATGTACTGGAAGTCGGGGTTGGGGTTGGCACCAATATACTCGGGCTCATGACTTCTCCCAAACCACCCGCATCCTTTATCGGAACCGATATATGTGACAACGCTATTCGTTTTTGTCGCGGCTTACCTGACATCCGCAGACATAACGTCCGTCTGCAAACATCTGATCTCTTATCAGATATCCCAAAAGAAAATTTGTCTAAACTGGATTATATTGTCGCCTGCATCCCGCAAGTTCCGTTTGAAGGTGATCTAACCCAAGGGGATAATTTTGCCCATTACTACCCACCCACAGGATCAAACTGGGATGCGTTTGGATTGGGTCTGAATGCCAAACTTTTGGAACAGGCAAAAGATTCTGCACCTTCAGCCCAAGTTGTTTTGAACCTCTCAGGAAGACCGGGTATTGAACGCTTGAAAGATCTGTTCAATCAGTTTGGTTTTGAACCGTCCGTTTTACATGAGGCTATCGTGCCTCAACACAAAGAAACATCTTTGGCGTCGCTGGCCAGCGCCGAAGAAAAGGGAGCGGATGCTTTTGAATTTTTCCGAGACCGCGGGGCACATGAAAAAATCTGTGCGGTGGAAGCTGAAGGTCGCCGCACAGCAGGACAACCTCTCTATCACAAAATTTATGTGATCCGGGGTGAGCCAACATTATGATGTCCTCTTTTGAAAAATTCATACACGACCAAGACACCGTTATTTTTGCGGGGGCGATGGGCACGGAATTACAACGCCGTGGATATCAGACAAAATTGCCCTTATGGTCAGCTTCCGCTAACGAAGACGCCCCGGAACTGGTATATCAAATCCATGCTGATTATTTTTCGGCAGGTGCGGATACATGTATCACCAACACATTCCGCACCACCCCCAGAGCCTATGCCAAGGTGGGGCGGAGGCATGATGCCCATGACGCCCTTAAAAAATCTGTGGCGTTGGCACGAAAAGCTCAACACGAGGTGTCAGGCCGTCCTGTTTTTTTGGGTGGGTCTTTTACCACCTTGGAAGATTGCTATCGTCCGGATTTAATGCCCTCGCCACAGGAATTGGATGATGAACACGGACAGCTGGCCTCGTGGCTGGCGGCTGAAGGGGTGGATTTCTTAATCCCGGAGACCATCAACAGCCTGCCCGAGGCCGTAGCGATGGCACGCGCCGCATCGGCAACGAATATTCCTTTTATCATCAGTTTTGTCACAACGCCGGACGGGAAACTTCTGGATGGATCCCCCTTGGCCGAGGTTATTCAGGCTACGGACGTTAAAGGACGCGTGGCCGTATTTTTAAACTGCCGCCCGATTGATATTCTCAATCAATCCGTGCCCGTTTTATGTTCAGCTTATGCGGGCATCAAAGGATTATATCCCAATGGGATTGGACATCCAGATGATGATCTCGGCTGGATCTTTGAAAATAATGACGATTCCATCGGGAAATTTGTACAGGCCTGCGATACATGGCATCAAGCTGGTATCAAAATTCTAGGCGGATGCTGTGGCACAACACCGGATTATATTCAGGCACTCTCCCGTCATTTTAGACAGACAGATATTCTGGCGAAAAAATCGGCATAGATATGTCAGCTCTTTTAAAACAGGATATTGAACTTTCGCTGGTGAGGCACTTCAGTGTTGCCTTAACACGGGATGAGGCATTTGACGTTGATGTGTTAACGTTGGATATTCCCGAAAAAGGAAGCCGGCATATTCGGGGGGAATGCGCCTCTTTTTTACGCCTTTATTTTGAAACTCAGGTTTGGGATAGGCACGTTCTCGATTCAATCCCCGCTATTCAATCGGCGGCTTCGTCCTTGCTTTGGTTAAGACATGCCAATCCGGATGTGTATGAACACGCACAGGCATTGAATAACGCCGCATAACTCCCTAAGATATGCCCGGATGAAACTCACCTGGAAGCAGATCGATCCTTTTGTCAAAAGCCCGGATAAAAAGGCGCGGGCAATTCTTATATACGGGCCTGATGACGGGTTGATGCGGGAACGTGCCAAAGCCATAGGCTTGACGGTGGTGAAAGATCTGGCCGATCCTTTTAATGTCACGGTGCTAAACGAACAGATTTTATTGGATGACCCCGCACGTCTCATAGACGAAGCCTTATCCATTTCCATGATGGGCGGCGCCAAATTAATCCGGGTTGAAAGCGCCAGCGATAAAATTTCCCCGGTGTTTCATGCTTATCTTGAAAACCCATCGCACGATAATCTGGTGATTGTTGAGGCAGGGGAATTATCTACCAAATCGCCGCTTCGGGCGTTGTTTGAAAAATCCCCTCAGGCGGCGGCTCTCCCCTGTTATGTGGAAGATGAAAAAACTGTGGGGCAGGTGATCCGTGATATGGCCAAGGCTGGGGGCTTCAGCCTTCAAGCCGATGCGGCGGTCTGGCTAGCCACGAATTTGGCAGGAGATCGCGGACGCATCCGAAGCGAAATGGATAAACTTCTGATTTATATGGGCACGCAGGGTGGTGCCATTAAGCTAGAGGACGCACAAGCCGCCTGCGGTGAAGCCGGGGCACAATCTTTTGATGATCTGATTTATGCGGTGGGTGGCGGCAAAACGGAAACTGCCCTCACCACCTATAAAAAACTTCTAGATGAATCTGTGCCGGTTGTTGCCATCTTACGAAGCCTTCAAACGCATTTCAGAAAGCTTCATTTTGTTCATGCCCTGATGCACGAAGGCATGGATTCCGAAAGCGCGATGAAAAAGCTCTCCCCGCCGATTTTTTTTAAGTACGAAGCTCCCTTTAAATCGCAACTATCACGCTGGCCGATGGGAAAATTGAATGACGTTCTAAAAAGACTGGCGGAGGTCGAAGCGCAGACAAAACGCACCGGAACGCCATCAGAAACCCTGACGGCACAGGCGATTTTGTCCTTAAGCAAATCGGCTTAAAAAATCCATTTTTTATGGTTGGGATCTGGCTCTGATAAAAGACGCTGAATAATATTATCCAGTTGATCAAGGTTTTTATATTCAATCTTCATGGTTCCCGAAGAACCACTCAGTAAATCTATCGTGGCTCTAAGTCCCAGCGCATCTGATATCTGCTTTTCCAGCGCCAGCGTGTCATGGTCTTTTTCTGAAGCTTTGGGTTGCGAAGGCGATCCACCCTTATGTTTGATGTCCCTGCCAGCAGATTTCGCCGCCAGCTTTTCAGTCTGCCGTACGGATAATCCCTTGGCGATCACTTCCCGTGCCAATTCTGCCGGATTATCCAATGTAGCCAGAGCCCGGGCGTGCCCGGCGGAGAGCTTGCCTTCATTGACCAAGTTTTGAACTGACGCTGGAAGCCCCAACAGACGGATCATGTTGGCCACATGTGAGCGGCTCTTGCCGATAATTTCGGCTACGTCTTCTTGGGTGTGGCCGTAATCTTCCATCAACCGGCGATAACCCACGGCTTCTTCGATCGCCGTTAAATCTTCACGTTGAAGATTTTCAATCAGCGCGATTTTATAAACCGTTTCATCATCCATATCACGAATAATGACGGGCACCTGATGTAACTGTGCCAGTTGCGCCGCACGCCAGCGTCTTTCGCCAGCAACAATTTCAAACATGTCTTCGTTGTTTTGGTAAGGCCGTACCAAAATGGGTTGAATAATACCATGTTCACGGATGGATTCGGCCAATTCACGCAAAGCACTGTCGGTAAAATGGCGACGCGGCTGTTCAGGGTTGGGGATCAGTTGCCCTGTACCAACAATTTTACGCATCACGCCACGGGCACCCGGCATGACCGAATCTTCGGCATCCGAAGGCTGGGGAATGTGGGCACGGGGGGCGGCCTCTTCATCGCCGAACAACGCACCTAACCCGCGGCCCAAACCACGGTGCTTGGGGTTTACTTTTTGATCGTCACTCATGTTTTATGCGGCCTCAGTCGTGTGGGGGGAAATAACCGAAGAAGACGCCGTCATACTTTTTTCCCGTTTCAAGACTTCTCCCGCCAATGAGATATAAGCCCGCGCGCCGGGACAGCGCATATCATACACAATCGCCGGAAGCCCATAAGAAGGGGCTTCGGACAACCGAACGTTCCGCGGGATAACCGTTTTATATACTTTATCGCCGAAATATTTGCGTACATCATCGGCGACCATCGCCGATAAACGGTTGCGCGGATCATACATCGTCAAGACAACGCCGTGGATATTCAGACGTGGGTTGAAAGTTTGCTGAACGCGCTCGATTGTTTTCACCAGATGGCTTAGACCTTCCAGTGCGAAAAACTCACATTGAAGCGGCACCACAATCGAATCCGCCGCCACGAGCGCATTCAATGTCAGCAAACTTAAGGACGGGGGACAATCAATCACCACATAATCATAAGGAAGAGCTGTCCGAAGTGCTTCTTGGAGACGGTATTCACGCCGGCGGGCACTCACCAGCTCTATTTCAGCCCCTGACAGGTGAATAGAGGACGGAAGCACAAACAAACCCGGCACCTTGGTTGGCTGGGCCGTATCAATCACATGGGCGTCTTCAAAGATAACATCATAGGTACTGGTTCTAAGACCGGCACGTTTGACCCCCAATCCCGTACTGGCATTGCCTTGTGGATCGAGGTCGACCAATAACACACGCTTCCCGATGGCGCTTAATGCCGTGGCTAAATTGACCGCCGTCGTCGTTTTGCCGACCCCGCCTTTTTGGTTGGCCACCGCCAGAATACGGGGAATTTTGCTGGTGACCATGGGTTTTTCCGGCACAGCTGGGTCAGAAGAGGGCGAGTAAGGGGTCATATTATCACCTGATGCGCGCAAAAAATGGATCAAAAGCTTAAAGGGAAACAGGTTTTGATCATGCAAAAAAAGACCCTATATATGCAAGTAAATTATGCAGGTGTATGCGATAAATTGGGGGCTGTCTTAAACCAGATGAATGCCCGACAGCCATAAAATTTTGGCACTGGGCTCGGTGATACTGGGATAGCTTTTGATATGAAAGCGCCAGCCACGCGACTTCGCCTCTGCAATTTCTGCTTCGGCTTTGGCACCCTTGGGAAACAGGCCCTGAAGGGCGGCGTTCTTTTTTACCCATGGATGAATCATGGTTAATAATTCATGAAGAGGCGCCAGTGCCCGCGCGCTCACAAGGTCTGGCGCGGTTTCACGTGAAACGACCGCCTCGACCCGCTCATTCACGATTTGAACATGAGACAAGCCCAGTTCTTGGGCAACTTCACTCAAGAACTGACATTTTTTTCCGGTCGATTCAACCAGCGTCACCTGGGTTTCCGGACGACAGGTCGCCAAGACCAGACCGGGAAAACCCGCCCCGGAACCCATATCAACAACATGGTGGATGGATGAGGGGATAAGCGGAAGAAGTTGAAGTGAATCAACAAAATGGCGTGACCACGCCTCAGGAATAGTGTTTTTACTGACCAGATTCACGCGATTTTGCCAATTCGTGAGCAAATTCTGATATTTTATGAGTTGATCCAACGTTTCACGTGGAACAGACACGCCCGGAGGCAGTTCAGGCGGCTTCATCGGAATCCTTGACAGGTGGGGTTTCACGACGTTTCACATGACGGAGCAAGGCCGTGATGGCGGCGGGGGTCACACCGGGGATCCGGCTGGCCGCCCCCAGCGTAGCCGGACGCAAAGCGGTAAGCTTGACGCGGATTTCGGTCGACAGGCTTCCGACGGTCTGATAATCAAAGTTTTCGGGTAGGATGAGCGATTCATCCTTACGAAACGCTTGAATATCGGCCTCTTGGCGATCCATATAGCCGGAATATAAGGAATCAATCTCAATCTGCTCTTGTATGGGCGGGGCAATATTTTTCATCTCCGGCCACAAGGATTCAAGCCGAGCCCAGGACATATCTGGAT
>CAZZGO010000023.1:0-2134 GCA_964654245.1 uncultured Pseudobdellovibrionaceae bacterium
TGGGACGATGTGACCAGGCTTCTTCGGTCGTGAAGGACAAAATAGGTGCAAGCCATGTCACCAGACATTCAAAAATATGAGCCATGACCGTGCGTGTGGCACGGCGTTCGAAACTATCCGGCCGGTCGCAATAAAGACGGTCTTTGCGGATGTCAAAATAAAAAGCCGAGAGTTCATTCGCACAGAAAAGATGGAGCGTTTGCGCCAGCTTGCCGTATTCATAGTTTGTGATGTTATCCCGCACTTTGACGTCCATTTCCGCGAGTTGATGGAGCATCAGGCGTTCAAGTTCAGGCATGCGCCCATAGTCAGCATCACTTATTTTTTCCTGAAGGGTAAACCCATCCAGCGCGCCCAGCAAGAACCGCAGCGTATTTCGAATACGGCGATAGAGATCGGCGGTATTTTTGAGCGTATCCTTGCCGATGCGGATATCTTCAGCGTAATCAGATGTCATCGTCCATAAACGCAAAATATCAGCGCCATGTTCTTTCATCACCTCGAGTGGGTCGACGACATTACCGAGCGATTTGGACATTTTATACCCCTTGTCGTCCAGCACGAACCCATGGGTCAGCACATTTTTGAAAGGCGCGTGCCCTTTGGTGCCACATGATTCCAACAACGAGGAGTGAAACCATCCGCGATGCTGGTCTGATCCTTCCAGATACAGATCAGCTTGCCCGCCTTTGAGTTCATCCCGTGCATCGACAACGAAACTATGCGTGGAGCCGGATTCAAACCACACATCGACAATATCGAATATTTGTTCGTAATCGTCGGATGTGTATTTATCTCCCAGAAAATATTGGGCGTCTTTAGACCACCACGCATCCGACCCTTCGGTTTCAAAAGCATCGGTAATCCGTTTTAACACGGCCGGATCTTTCAGCGGTTCTTGTGTCTTTTTGTTCACGAACAAGGCAATCGGTACGCCCCAGGCACGCTGGCGGGAAATACACCAATCCGGGCGTCCTTCGATCATGGCGGTGATGCGGGTTTCCCCCTTGGCCGGATGCCATTTTGTTTCTTTAATCGCGGCTAAGGCCTTTTGCCGAAGCGTGATTCCGTTTTCCATGCCGATAAACCATTGCGGTGTGGTGCGGAAAATAACGGGTGCTTTTGACCTCCAGCTATGGGGGTATTCGTGACGGAGCGAACCTTTGGCGAGCAGGGCACCAGCTTCGTCCATGGCCTTGATGACGGCAAAATTTCCATCGCCCAGTTCACCCTTGGCGGTATAGATTTCCTGCCCGGCAAAAAGGGGCACATGATCCCGGAATTTGCCATCATCCGTGACGTTATCGGGGATGGAATCCGCGCCGAAATGTTGAAAAAATAAATAATAGTCGTCTTCACCGTGGCCGGGAGCGATATGGACGAACCCGGTGCCGGTATCATCGGTGACAAAGCCGCCTTCGAGTACCACCACATCAAAATCATATCCCGACGCATGGAGCGGGTGACGGCACAGCGGATATTTTTGATCCCCGCGCAGGCGGGCATAGAGTTCATGGCCTTTATAATCCGCAGGCGATTTTTCCCATCCAGTGATTTTGCCGTTTTTAAAAACATCGGCCGCCAGTTTTTGCGCGATGATCAGTTTATCACCGATCTTGGATTTACTGCCCTCGGCGGTTTCCGTGACGGTGTAAAGCCCGTAATCAATGTCGCGTCCTAGGGCAATCGCGCGGTTAGACGGAAGTGTCCACGGCGTGGTTGTCCATATGACGATATGCGCGCCTTGAAAATCCGTATCCGTAGTGACCAGCGGAAACTTAACCCACACCGTGACGGATTTATGTTCGTGATATTCGACTTCAGCTTCGGCGAGGGCGGTTTTTTCCACCGTTGACCACATCACCGGCTTTACCCCGCGATACAGGCCACCATTCACCAGAAATTTATGAATTTCGCGGGCGATTTGGGCTTCCGCAGGTTTGGTCATCGTCAGATAGGGGTTTTTCCAATCACCAATCACCCCCAGACGCTGAAATTCTTCGGCCTGAATATCCACCCATTTTTGGGCAAACTCTCGGCATTCCTGACGGAATTGCAACGGCGGCACGGTGTCTTTATCAATGCCTTTTTCGCGGTATTGTTCTTCGATCTTCCATTCAATGGGCAAACCGTG
>CAZZGO010000023.1:2234-11321 GCA_964654245.1 uncultured Pseudobdellovibrionaceae bacterium
AGCGCATGCCCCATATGAATATGCCCGTTCGCATAAGGGGGGCCATCATGCAGAATCCATTTTTTTCGCCCCGCCGCGTTTTCCCGTATGCGGGCATACAGATCCATGTTCCGCCACCCCGCCACCATCGAGGGTTCATTTTTGGGCAGTTCGCCGCGCATGGGGAATTCCGTTTTGGGCAGGAAAACCGTATCGCGGAATTGATCGTTATTCGGGGGTGTCTCACTCATGGAAAGGTACGTTATACAAACCGGATAAGACGGAAAAGGGGAAAAAACAATAGGTCATGATGACGGGCATCCGCAGAGATTAGCGGATGGCAATATAATTATTCATAATAATTATGAGAGTCCGCACACAGCGTCGTATTGTGCGGCGGCGCGGTCTATCACCTGTCTGGTGACGGGCACGGGGACGGCTGATCTTAAGCGTTCCTGAAGCTCCGCCGCGTTCTCTGTGGTGACTTGCTTAAACACATTGTCCAAGATGACGAATGTATATTCAGCCGGGGTTCTGACACGTCCGCCGCCGATCCGTTCTTGACGTCTTTTTTCCTGGCTGGCTTCGTCTGTGATGGCCTGATTTTCCAAGCGTTGTGCCATTTCCAAATTCGCAAACGAGATATCCCGGCGAAGGGTAAAGGATTTTTGATCATCGGTTCGGCATACGATATAAACAATGGCGCCGCCCTGCTGTACCAACGAGGCCGATCTGCTTTCTTCTATTCTATCTAAAACCCCGATAGGGTCTGTCCCACGGCGTGCCAAAGTATAATCATCCTCGACCATCATCACCCCGATACGAAGTGACGCGGAATCTGATTTTTCATCGAATAGCTGACGCAGATTAGCGACCTTTTGAGCCATATCGGTATCTGGTGCTTGCGCCAGAACCAGAGCGGGGGTGCCTGCCGCTACGGTGACTGCCATAAAAGAAGCTTGGAGAAGGTCTAATAATTTCATGACAATAACTTAACACATCATTAATATTATGTAAATAATAAAATGGAGCTAGGTTAAGATATTGAATTTAATACAATAAGTGTCAGATCTGTGGCTGTTGTGCCATTTGCTGGCCGGCGCGCACTCTGGCTGTCTCCGGACAACCTTGATTTTGTTGCTGAATTTGCATCTGATGTAGAAGTTGCTCTTGGCGTAAGGCTTCGTTCCCCGCGCGCATGTCTTGGGTCAAGGCCACACCGCCCCCGTGTTGTTGCATGGCCATAGGGGTGAAAAGATCAGCGATTCTCGGCTGTTGCTGTTGTTGGGCTGTTGCGCCGCCTGAACTATCGTTTGAAAAATCTCTATACATGTACACACCTTTAAATTTCTAAATTGGCGCGCACTATAGCTATCTCCGGGCCAGAGTCAACAAGTTATCCACAGGGTTTTATTGCCATTAACCCCATGATCTTATTATTTTATTTCTGATTTCGCTCTGCTAGTTGAGCCCAAAGACTTGCCGCACGAGCAGAAGATTGGCACTCACACTCAGCAAGGCCAAAAACGTGCTGAGCAGAACCGAGGCCGCGGCACGCTCCGGATGAAGATTAAGGGTACTGGCATAGGCCACCAGATTACCGGCCAGCGGCACCGCCGTAAAAATGGCGATCATTTGATATAAGGTTGCATCATATAGATGAAAGATTAGGGCATCGGCCATGATGATGCCCCACCCGGCCAGCGGCCAAAGGATAAATCGCGGAATGAAAAGCCAGGTCAAAAGCCGCGCATCCACCTGAAGCGTACGTTGTTTTGAGAGGGCAATCCCGATGATCATCATACCCAAAATCACCCAGGTGCCGGTGGCGTAATGCCAATATTTCACCATGATATCCGGCAGATTGATGTTGAGCGCGTTTACCAAAAGCCCCAGCCAGATGGCATGCACGACAGGTAATTTTAACACCTTGATGACGGCACCTTTGATATCGGCATGCCCCCTTGCCCCCAGATAATACCCAAGACCAGATTCATTCAGCAGGACAGCCATGTTCATGAACAAATACAGCCCGGCATATTGGGGGTCAAAGAATGTCAACACCAATGGCAGGCCGAAATATCCGGTATTTCCTGTGACACTACTCATTGCGACCAGATTGGCCGTTGTATTTTGAAAGGCACGCCCCGCCAGAACATAGACAGCTATGCCCAGCAGGCCTGAAAAACAAAACAGGATCGCCGGCAAGGCGATATAATCTACATCAAATTCCAATTGTACCATCGCCCCGAAATTGACGACGGGCGCAATCACATAAATGACAACAGCGGCAATGGAGGGCAGTTCCACATCTAGTTTTCGTCCCGCCACAAAACCCAAGGCGATAATGATGTAAAGTGGGATGAGATTGACAATCAGAAGACCAAGAATATCCATGCGGCTATTCTGCCAGAAGCTTCAGGCTCTGTGCACAATCTTTTGCCATCTGGTGTTTTAGATCATCGAGGGAGTTAAACTTCGCTTCGCTTCGCAGGCGTTTCACAGGCTGTATCTTGAGGCGTCTGCCGTAAATATCCCGGTCAGGGAAATTCAAGATATGGGCTTCGACCTGTCCTTCTTTCAATTCAAACATCGGGCGTATGCCGATATTCACGGCAGAGGGTCGCCACAAGCTTTCCCCTTCGATCTGAACACGAGCGGCATAAACGCCATAGGCCGGGTGGAGCGTGTCTTTTAAAAGGATATTGGCCGTTGGGTATCCCAGATCATGCCCCCGGCGGTCGCCCCTGACGACATCGCCCCATATTTCCCAAGACCACCCGAGCAATTGATGGGCGGTGTCCAGATCCCCGATGCGGAGTTTTTGCCGAATGGTGCTTGAGGCGATTTTTTGGCCGTCGGGGTCTAAAAACTCATCGCATAAACTGACGCCGATATCATGTAATCTGATCAGGTCGGGCGTGCCGGCGCGTAACTGACCGAACCGGAAATCATGTCCCACCACAACATGATGCGCCCCCAGACCTTTTTTTAAAATATCCGTGACAAAATGTTCCGCGCTTTGGCTGGCGAAATTCCAATCAAAGGTGAGCGCACAAACAAAATCTGCCCCGGTTAATCCTAAACGCCAATGTTTGACGTCCACGGGCGTGATACGCCCTGGGGGTTCATCGGGACGGAATAAACGGCGGGGATGCGGCTCAAACGTCAACACCCCAAAAGGACGTTTTTCGGCCTGTGCTTTTTCCCGTGCCAAAGATAGAAGCGCGCCATGACCCCGGTGAACGCCGTCAAAATTACCAATGGCGATGATTCCGCCTCTCAGGGTTTTGGGTAGTTCAGAGAGGGTGGAGAGTGTGATCATTCGGCGGTCATTCTCATCTCGGGAGGTAAATCAGCATCGTAAATCGGCGCATGCGCGGTGACAATATCTTTGGGGAATCTAAAATCCCACCATTCAGAGGGCAAAGGATAAAGGGGTAAGTTTAATTCACTGGCGGCACGGACAAAGGCCTGTTCCAAACGGCGTCTCTGTTCCAAAATAATAGGTAAAAACCCCATATAATCCCGTCCTGCAGGGTTCGTTTCTGGGTCATCGGAAAAAAAATCAAAAGGCACACCCATATCGATCGACGTACCTGTGTCATCCAGCACACAGACATCCACTGCCATCCCGCGCGGATGTCCGCCTTGTCCCGGCAGAGATAAAAAGGCACGTTGTGCCCATTCCGGGTGAGCTTTAACGATCGGCGTTTCCTGCATTTTTTGCTGGGATTCTACAGGTCTCAAGCCATCCTTCAGTTCTAGAAGATATTTGAAATCACGGTAAAGATGTTCTGCCGCCCGTAAGGTGATGCGTGCCAGATCGGTGTGAAGCCACAGCCGCGCATCCGGGCGATAAATGGCTTCGCCGAAAATATTGCGCGGGTGGCGGGCGTGCGCATACACAAGATCAATGACAATAGGCGATGTGCCGACATGGTCATTCATACAGACCAGATCTTGCGCAGAAATAATCTTCATGGGATGTTTGGGTGTGTCATCTTAAAGGGCGTTGTGTGACCCATCACAATAAGGCGGGTTTTTTGTCTGCTTACAGGTACACAGCCACACAGACCCATCTTCTTCGGCTTCGAATTTCAATGATTTGAATTCAGTACCGTTTTTATGGGCCCCGTCACATAAAGGCTGGGTCACGGATAACCCACAGGTACACCAGCCGTATTTTCTGCCTTTTTCGACCACGACTTCCAGAGGCGCCGTGCCCGCACATTTGGGTAAAGGGGGAAGATCAGTCATCAGATAAGCTCCTTTTGACGCTAAAAAGCATAGATTAAGGCATCACGCAATGAAGACAACAGGTTGGCTTGTGGATATTAACGCTCTTATCCTTGGTTGAGATTATACAAAATCTATATAGTCAGCTTAACTCTCATTAAAAAACCCATTTAAAGTAACACTATGTCGATTAAAGGAGTGATGTCATGCGGATGAAAAACGTCCCGGATCGGGTGCACGTTGTCAGACCCCCCCAAGACGAGGCTGTTCCGGCGCGCGCGGGACAGGGGATTGAAATTGTCCGCACATTGGCTCAGATCAGCGACAAATTAAAACGCAGTGAAGCCGAGCGTTATGAGCTTTTGAGCGAACTTCGCGAATACCGAAAAGCCCTGACCCAGTTGGAAGACAAAGCCGAGCGGGCGGAAAAGGCCGTCGTGGGTCTGGAAACCAAACTGCAGACACAGGAAAAAATAGAAACAGACATCTCCCAGCGTCAGGCACGATTTGAAAAAGCCTTAAAAGATACTGAAGAAAAACTGGTCTCTGCTGCCGCGGGTCAGGCCTTGATCGATAAACGCTTGAAAGAAACAGAAGACACGCACATCGCTATCACACAGCGTCTGGATGAATCGATTACGGAACAAACACGCCTTGATCGCCAGATTGAAAAAGTTACCCAGGAAAAAATGCGTGTTCTGCGCAAGGTGGAACGGCTGGAAGAAATTACCGCCGAAACACAGGATGCCCTGCGTGCCAGAGCATTGGTTTTGCTCACCGATCAAAGTGCCGCGGTCCAAGCCAACTTACCCAATATGACAGCGTTAGCACGAAGCGGCGAAACGCAGGATCATATTGATATTTCTGGCGATCAACCCTGGTGGCGACGCTCGGTTCAAATGCAATCGCTGGGTATGGCATCCATGGTGGCCGCGGCGTTACTGGGGGGGTGGGTACTCAACCAATGGCAACAACCGACTGTCCCGCAAATTGCCGTGCTGGAGAATGGCGGACTAGCGCGTTTAGACCTAGAGACAAAACGCTGGGAGGCGATACCCGCACAGACATCACAGCCTGAAAACGCACAAACTTCTGAAGAGGTCAGTACGCTTAACGATACGATTGTGCCGGCTTCGGGTATTTCTGCAGAAGCATCGCCTGAAAATCTTCTTGCCCAAGATCAGACAGAAGCACCGGGACAATCCCCAGATACAACTCAAGACACCACTCAAGATACGACGCCGGCGAACATGCCTTTGGATATTTTGAATGCAGATCCTGCTGAATTAAACGAGGCCTTAGCACAGGACCCTGACGGTTTGGCCGCGCAGTTAAATGAGATTGCCCCGCAGGCATCCCCAGATACGCAGGCACCCTCAGTAGAGCCAGAAGCTGTTAAGCCAGTGGCACCTCTTTCGGTGCCGGGTCAAAAAGCTTTGGAAGAAAAAGCCTACCGGCAGAAATCATCGGTCGCCCGGGACGTCGCCCAAGAAAAAAAATCAGGGCTTATCACGGACCGTATTTCAGCCGATCCCTCTTTGCCTAAAATGGTCAAAGCTATTGAAACATCGGCCTTTGGCGGTAATGCCGAAGCCCAGCACGATTTGGCGGCGATTTATACGGCCGGGCAAGGCGGGGTGGCACAGAATTTTGAACGCGCATCACTTTGGTTCCGTGAATCAGCCGATAACGGCGTGTCCAATGCCATGTATAATCTGGGCGTTTTATACCATCAGGGATTAAACGGCACGAAGGATATGAATAAAGCCTTGTATTGGTACCGCGAAGCCGCAAAAGCCGGTCACCCTGAAGCGCAGTATAATTTGGGAATTGCCTATATCGAAGGAATTGGCACGGATTACGACCCCAAAATTGCGGCAATGTTTTTTGAACGAGCGGCCAATAACGGCGTCCCCGAAGCCGCCTATAATTTGGGTCTTGTTTATGAGAACGCCTTGTTGGGTGAGGCCAACCCAAATGAGGCGTTATTCTGGTATAAAAAAGCATCAGATGGGGGGAATCGTGATGCCGCTTCTGCACTGGCGCAGATGACCCAGAAACTTCAAATCGGCTCTGAAGATGTCGATAATATTGTTTCGCGCATGAATAAGATGCGGGCGGAACGGGTAGGGGGCGCAGTAACCCCCACATCCACAGGTAATACGCCGCCGCCGACCAACCCGGTTCAACTTTTGACCCAGCAGATACAAGAACAGTTAAAAAATAAAGGTCTTTTTAAGGGAAAAACGGACGGCATTTTGGGTGAGCGTACGATCGCCTCTATCCGCCGGTATCAGGAACAACAAAAGCTTCCTGTGGATGGAGAAGTCAGCGATGCATTGCTGACACATCTTTTATCGACGACGCCTTAATTTTTTCAAGGATTGATATATCCGGAATGGCACCACCATGACGGATATTTTTTGCCCAGATAGGCTTGGATGTTTTTGGCGACGTTTATATCATCGCATATGCCAAAACAGGCAGATCCACTCCCGGTCATGCGGGCTAACTTGATGTCCATATGTGCCCGCATTTCTTCTAAGACGGTGTTGATCGCCGGGCAAATATGTATGGCCGTCTTTTCAAGGTCATTACGCGTCCCCAAAAGAAATCCTATCACCTCATCGGGTGTATGAAATGTGTCAGGAATTGATACAGGTGGGGCAGGGGGGCAGGATAAGGTTTTGAACACCGAAGCTGTTTCACACACCACACCCGGCCATATGATCAGAACTGGTAATCGGGGAAATGCCGACAGCACATGTATCTTCTCCCCGACGCCGCGCATGATCTGGGCGCGGGTTTGTAAGCACACAGGCACATCTGCCCCCAAGGTCAGCGCCATTTTGTCTATATCAATTTTTGTGGGTCCATACAGGCGGTGGAGTAGCCGCAAGGCCGCCGCCGCGTCCGAAGATCCGCCGCCCAATCCCGCGCCGACCGGTATGTTCTTTTCCAAAGACCAGGCGGTCGTCAGATCATGCCCGATAACGGATTCATAAGTTTTGTACGCGCGATAGACCAGATTACGCTCCACTTCCCCAGTCAGATGTGCAAAAGAACCTGTGATTTGCAAGTCAGTTTGCCCTGTGTCTGTTACCCGAACATGGTCGGTGATATCCGTAAAGACCACCAGCGATTCGAGCAGGTGGTATCCGTCTTGTCTTTTGCCCGTGATGTGCAGAAAGAGATTAAGTTTGGCCGGAGCCGTCTCCTGTCCTGAATTAAAAACCATCTGGGATATTACTGCGCTCTTTTACCGTTCTCACGGGTGGCCTGTTTAACCGCCGGTTGATCGGCAGCATGTAAGCCATGATCCAGTTTGGCTTCAATCGTGGGGCGTTTGCTGTCATCTTCCAGTGTGTTCAGGGCTCTGCGCCATTCAAACTGCGCTTCCCGGTAACGTCCCACGCGCCAATAGGCATCCCCCAGATGATCGCTGATGGTGGCATCATACGGCACCAATTCAACCGCCTGTTCCAGCACGGCTACCGCCTTGGCATATTCGCCCTTACGGTAATGCGCCCAGCCGAGAGAATCCATGATATATCCATCTTCGGGGGCTAAGGAGACGGCTTTTTCAATCATCTCTACCGCTTCTTCAAGGTTTTCTCCCCGGTCAACCCAGCTATAGCCCAGATAATTTAATAAATGGGCGTGATGTGGCTGGTATGAAATTGCCAAGCGTAAATCACGGTCGGCGCGTTCCATGTCCTGATTCCGTTCATAGGCCATGCCCCGGGCATAGAGTAGATGCCAGTATTTTGCCGGAATCGTTTTTTCGCCTATCGCCTGCTCGGCGCGGTTATAGGTGGCAATCGCCAAAGGATAATCTTCGGCTCTGCGGTGGATATCGCCGATGATAATCAAGGCATCGATATCCCGCCGTTCTGCAAATAGTTTTTCCATGAGTGCGATCGCGTCATCCTTGCGTCCGGCTTGTTCCAGCATCATCGCGGCCTGACGTTGAGATTCCGCATAGATACTTTTATCGGCATCAATTGATAAAAATTGTTCTGCGGCCTGCGCATATTTATTATTGCGAGCCATAACGCCGGCTAAAACCAATCTGGCTTCGACCAGACCCGGATTTAAATATAAGGCCATGCGTGTAAACACCAATGCGCTGTCGTCACTTTGTTCGCGGTATAACAGACGCGCCATATCGAATAAAGCTTCACCTGCCCCGTGTTCCGGAGAGCTGATCCGGCGATACGCAGAATTAACGCCAATACCCTGCCCTTTTTTTAAACTGGACATACGTTCAACAACCGACATATTTCCCGGTTGCTGTTTGTGGATTAATTCATATAGCGCGAGCGCTTTATCCTTGATGTCATGACGCGCCAGTATATCGGCTATGCGCTCGGCTTCGTAGAAATCAAGATGCTGATTGGTTAAAAGCCGGGAGATATACAGATCCGGGTTTTGTAATTTACCCATATAATCCCCGATCATCAGCGCGTGGTAGGCGTGCAAAGGGCTGGCCGCTGTAAAGCCGGAGATATCAATAATGCCCTGTCCAGCCAACGCCCAGGACGAAAGAATAGGGCGGATCAAGTCGGCAATAGAGCCATCGGGCAATGCTTTCATATGTGTGAGAACAGAGTCATAATCCTGCCGCGAGAAATCATCCAACGCCATGAATAAAAGTGCCAGTTGATTTTCCGGCTCAGCTTTTAAGACCTGACGCGCCATCGCCACAGCCCGGCTAGTTTCACCTGCGCCCATCGCCAAAATCATCGATTGTTTTTGAAGTTGAATATTCTCAGGATCATAGGTCATGACCCGGCCAATAAATTTATCTGCTGATACCCAATCTTGGGTGCGCTGGGCGAATTGTCCGGCCAGAAAATCCCCGGCCTG
>CAZZGO010000023.1:11421-17311 GCA_964654245.1 uncultured Pseudobdellovibrionaceae bacterium
ACAAATTGTTTTTGCCCCTGTGTTTCCACAATTTCGTAAACGGCGGCGGGGCAATAACGCTGGGCGGGCTCATCATATTCCGGCAGATTAACCCCAATCGGAAGACTCGGGTCTTTTAATTTTAAATGCGAGGGCTGATTTTCCTCGTGATATGTATTCGATAGTTGAACGCTGGATAGACGGTCAAACGTGGTAAGATGATCAGGTTTGGGATAGGCGATGGGTATGACGTCCCGCGCTTTTTTCAACATCGCATGATCGGGTTTATGTTGTAACGTATAAGGAAGACGCCACCCCCCCAGCGTTTGAAAGGCGGCGTGGATCATGCCGGCCCATAAGCCAAAATGGAAACCGGGGCGAATATTGCGTACACGGTAGAGTTCATCATAAAGCCAGGATGATTTAAAGTTTTTCAAATACGCCGTGCATTCCCGCCCATACGTGCGCTCTGGGTCATTTTGCAAAAATGAAAACAGGGATTCTGCGGCAATCATGCCGGATTTCATGGCCGTATGATTGCCCTTGATCTTGGGGACGTTCAAGAATCCGGCCGTGTCGCCCGTCAGAATTCCCCCGGGAAAAGAGAGTTTCGGCAGAGATTGAAGCCCCCCTTCCACCAGTGTCCGCGCCCCATAGGCAATTCGCCGCCCGCCCTTTAGATATTTTTGAACATCCGGGTGTGTTTTAAATCTCTGCATTTCTTCGAAAGGGGATAAATAAGGATTTTGATAGTCCAACCCTACGACAAACCCGATTGATATTTTATGGTCTTCCATGTGATACATCCATGAACCACCGTAGGTATGTTGATCCATTGGCCACCCGACGCTATGGACGATGAGGCCTTTTTGATGAAGCGACGGATCAATCTCCCAGACTTCCTTGATCCCAAGCCCATAGGTCTGCGGCGCGCTTTGGTCACGCAGTCCATATTTCTGGCACAGCATTTTTGTTAAGGATCCGTGGCACCCTTCGGCGAATACGGTCTGCCGGGCATGAAGTTCAACGCCGGGGACAAAATCATGCCCGCGCGTACCGTCTTTTTGGATTCCCATATCCCCTGTGGCCACGCCTATCACATTATCTTGCAGATCATACAAAATTTCTGCCGCCGCAAAACCCGGGAAGATCTCAACGCCTAATGATTCGGCTTCACCGGCTAGCCATTTCCCAAACTCACCCAGTGAAATAATATAATTCCCGTGATTGGTCATCTGTGGAGGTGTCGGAAGCCGGTACGATGATGTCGCGGTCAAAAAAAGAAAACGATCTTCTCCAGCGGGTGTGCGAAGCGGTGCGTTTTTTTCTTTCCAGTCAGGAATCAACTCATTTAAGGCTCTAGGCTCAAAGACAGCCCCGGAGAGTAAATGAGCACCGACTTCAGAGCCTTTTTCCAACACACAGACAGAGATATCCTGTCCGGCATGTCCCGCGAGTTGTTTCAGCCGAATGGCACAGGAGAGCCCCGCCGGCCCTGCGCCGACAATAACTACATCATATTCCATGACATCTCTGTCGGGGCGGGCTGGCTGGGGCATGTTCACGAACCTTATATGCAGAATGTAAACTTAGGACAATTTAGAATTTTACCTGAAAAGGGTTTAAAAAACGCCTGTAATTATAATAAGGTGATTTTCTGATATGACCAATGCCCAAAACCATATTTTTCTGTCCGCGCTTCAATGGTACGTGGATATCGGCGCGGATGAGGCGTGGTCGGAGACCGCCCTTGACCGCACGGCGTTTGTTTCACCGTTTACAACCGAAAGTGGGGCTCCGCCCCGGGCTTGGGTAGCGGGGGAGCCACGCGCGCCCGAGATACCATCTTTAACCGGTATGTCCGAATGGGTGCAGAAAGCCGAAAAAGGGGCGCAGGAAGCCCAGACACTCCCCGCCTTACGTGAGGCGATCTCGATGTTTGAAGGTTTGGGGATTAAAAAAACGGCCACCCAGATGGTCTTTGCCGATGGGTTGCCGGGGGCGCATGTCATGGTGATTGGTGAAGCCCCCGGCGCAGATGAAGATCGTCAGGGTCTGCCCTTTGTCGGGGCGTCAGGTCAGTTGATGGATAAAATTCTGGCGGCGATTGGGTTATCCCGAACCCAGACAGACCCGGCGCACGCGGTTTATATTTCCAATATCCTCAACTGGCGTCCCCCCGGAAATCGCACGCCGCTTGATTCGGAAATTGCGGTCTCGCTTCCTTTTATCCGCCGGCATATTGAACTGGCGAAACCGTCCTTGATTTTATTATGCGGCGCCGTATCGGCCAGAGCCTTGTTGGGGCGGGGCGAGAGTATTTCTCGTTTGCGCGGGCAATGGCACGATGTCATGGGTATTCCAGCGCTCGCGACCTATCACCCGTCTTATCTGCTTCGGACACCCGGGCAGAAAAAAGCCGTCTGGGCGGATATGCTGATGTTCAAACAAAAGAAACAGGAACTGGGTTTTTCAGTTTCGTTAGACTAACCCATAAATTGTTCTTTTAAGATACGTTCTTCCAGATTGTGATCCGGGTCGAATAAAATGGTCGCGGATATTTCGGATGATTGTACAATTTCCACATGCGTGACATCGCGTATTTCGGTGAAATCAGCCGTGGCACTGACGGGTCTTTTGTCAGATTCCAGCACGTCAATACGCACTGAAAGATGCGCCGGAAGCAAAGCCCCACGCCACCGCCGGGGACGAAACGCACTGATGGGGGTTAAGGCCAGCACATTGGCCGACAGGGGCAGGATCGGGCCATGAGCAGATAAGTTATAGGCCGTTGACCCGGCAGGCGTGGATAGCAAAATACCATCGCAGACCAGTTCGGGCAGGCGTTCTACTGACCCGGCATGTATTTTTAACTTGGCCGCCTGCCGCGTCTGTCTTAATAGCGAGACTTCGTTGAATCCCGTGGCTTGATGTTTTTTGCCCGAACGATCTGTTGCCGTCATGACCAGCGGATGAATAGAAACGGCCTGTGCTTTTTGAAGACGCGCCTTGAGATCATCTGGATGAAAAGGATTCATCAAAAACCCAACAGATCCGCAATTCATCCCATAAACCGGTTTATGATGGATAGAGGCGGCATGCAAAGCCTCAAGCAACGTCCCATCGCCCCCTAAAGCAATCAGGGCATCCGCCTGATCCAGCGGTACCGAACGGAAATGCGGTTCAATCGTGGCCAGCGCTTGGCAGGCTTCGTCTGTGCCGGCTGTAAAAAATGCGATATTTTTAAAAATCTCTGTCATGATATCAGGCCAGCATTAAGAAGCAGATTTTGCCCGTCTTTCTTGCCAGGATACGGGGTCTGATAAGAAATCTTCCACCGATGAAAGCGTTGACGCATCAAAATATTTTTCGGCGCGCGCCACGGAAATCACGTCTTTCCAGGTGGTCAGGGCATGAAGCGTCAATCCCCAGTCTTTCATGTTCTGATAGCTTTGCTGAAAGTTACCATAGTGAAAAACAACAAAAGCATGCTCAATCTCCGCCCCCGCTTCGCGCAGGGCATCGACGAAAACTTTTTTTGACCCGCCATCGGTCTGTAAATCTTCAATCAAGATCACTTTCTGGCCATCACGTTCCAGCGCGCCTTCAATCTGGGCGTTTCGGCCAAAGCCTTTGGGTTTTTTGCGCACATAGAGCATGGGCTTGTTCAAACGCTCGGCGATAAAGGCCGCATAGGGAATACCGGCTGTTTCTCCGCCCGCGACAAAGTCACAGGGAATGTCTTTCAGAATCTCTGCGGCAAAATCCATCAATTGCCCTCTGGCTTGGGGGAAGGAAATCAGCCGGCGGATATCCACATAAACAGGCCCTTGTTTGCCAGAGGTATAGGTGAAGGGCTGGGCGGCGTTAATCAATACTGATTTTGTCTCCAGCAGGATTTTAGCACTTTCCTGTGCAATCAGGTTCAATCGTGTTGTCATGTGTTAAGTTCCTAGCATGATTAAAAGTCGATAGATACCAATAAAATCGCCTATATCCTGTGTTATTGACTGACCCACATCACCCGCGCCATCCACGTGATATCGGCGGTTAACAATGTTCTGTTTTCATGATCCGGGTTTAATGATTTCAAATCTATCCGGGACGGTGTCTGACGCATTAATTCCTTGACCATCACTTCCCCCTGCACGGTGCGTACAACCACCCGGTCTCCTTTACGAAGTGACGCCGAAGGGGACACCACCAGAATATCGCCCTCACGGTAAAGCGGCATCATAGAATCACCACTGATCTCCAGCGCATATGCGCCTTGCGTATCCACCCCGATATCAGGAAAACGTATCTCGTCCCATCCTTCACCTGCCGGATATCCATCTTCATCGAAAAAACCGGATGATCCCGCCTGCACAAATCCAATCAGCGGGAGTGTATGGGGAGACGTAAGCCCGCGTCCCCCCTCGTCGGCGAGTGCCAAAAAATCAGATATCTGCGCCCCGGTGGCCAATAACACGCGCGCTACACTTTCGGTCGAAGGCCAGCGTGGCTTACCATCGGCCGAAAATCGTTTGCTTTTGTTAAAGGACGTGGAATCCAGCCCGGCCTGACGCGCCAGCCCTGAGGGGGAATATCCAAACCGTGCCGCCAAACGGTCAATCGCCCGCCATATATTTTCATGCGTGAAATCCATCTCTTATAGGCTTGCATTCCTACAGACGCATGTAAACAGGAAAAAAATCCTAAATAAAGCTTGACACAGGATAAAAATCCTATCATAAAGGGAACATCAAGAGAACAATTACGTCTTGAATTAACCTTTTTAGCCGAAAGCCCTTTCTCATGACCCGATTAGACCGAACGCCGCGCCCGGTTTCAGACCGCCCCGCCACCCCGTTTGATACCGCCCTTGAGGCGTGGTTTTGGTTTATTCAAGCGCAAGATGCCCGCAATGATGGGGCACGGTTTACCTCGGGGTTGGGGCTGGTGGCACGTCCGTGTGAACCGTCGGATATTCTTAAAATTCTGAACACGCTTTATCGTGCGCGCCGATTAACCCGCGATCATTTATTGGTCTTGCGTCATTATGGCCGCCGGCAAATGCCCCCGGATCCAAGACGCATGCGGGAATTAAGGGCGTATATTCTCTGGAAAGAAGCTCTTGAACGTCTTGAACCCATATGGGTGCGAAAAGGCATTGTCCGCGCCCGCACAATTCATTCGGATCATCCCAATAAATTCTGGGCACAACATGCTGTCATTTATCAGGGGGAAACACATGAAATGTTACGCCGTATTTAGCGGCCAGAGTGATGTCCCGTTTGTTCGTTTTCTAAAAGTCGGTTTTAAACATTGCTATGCGCTGATGCATGATGGGCGCACGTGGATTACCGTCGATCCGCTCTCGCATTATACCGAAGTCACGGTACACCATCATCTGCCGCCTGATTTTGATTTGCCGGCATGGCTGAAAACGCAAGGGCTGAACGTTGTCCCGGTGGCCTATATGCCTGCCTTGCCCCGGCCGTTGCCATGGCGGGCTTTTACCTGCGTTGAATTGGTGATGCGTGTGCTGTGTATCCGGCAACCATATATTTTCACGCCGTGGCAACTCTATCGTTATCTAACCACACCACAGACATTAAAAGGAGTATCCAAAATGGGCGCGCTTATTAAAACCCCTAAACCCTCAAGTCCGGTCACACAACCCCCAGTCATGTCACCACCGCCCGCCCCTGTCCCTGAACCTGCACCCAGCGACGCAGACATCAATAACAAACGCCGTGAGGATAACCTGCTTCGGCGTCTGCGCGGCACATGGGGAACGGTGGTCACCGGGTTTCGCGGGGTTTTGGGTTTATCTCCTGAAACGTCTTCGACTTCTCGCAAAAATTTACTGGGAGAATAAATATGCAGACAGAAACGAACACCCAAGACATACCGCGTCTGCTGAAAC
>CAZZGO010000024.1:0-16988 GCA_964654245.1 uncultured Pseudobdellovibrionaceae bacterium
ACGAATCGCTTTGGACGTTGGGTCAGGGCTATGGAGCACAAAACAACCCGGCTTTCTTATGCTGTTTGATATCATCCACAAAACGGTGAAACAGATAATGGCTATCCTGCGGGCCCGGTGACGCCTCGGGATGATATTGTACCGAGAAAACAGGTTTGCCTTTGACGCGAAGTCCTTCGTTTGACCCGTCAAATAAAGAGACATGTGTCACTTCGGTACTGCTGGGCAAGGTTTCTGGCAAAACACAAAACCCGTGGTTCTGTGACGTGATTTCAACAATGCCGGTTGTCAGGTCTTTAACCGGATGGTTGGCGCCGCGGTGGCCTAAATGCATTTTTTTGGTTTTCCCACCCAGCGCGAGTGCCAGCATCTGGTGTCCCAGGCAAATGCCAAACAAGGGAATATTTTTTTCTAAAATCGCCTTGATAGTGGGCACGGCATATTTCCCCGTTTCGGCCGGGTCACCGGGGCCGTTAGATAAAAACACGCCGTCGGGTTTTAAGGCTAGAATATCATCTGCCGAGGTGTCGCCCGGCACCACCGTCACGCGGCATCCAGATGCCGCCAGACAGCGCAGGATATTTCGTTTTGCCCCAAAATCCATGGCGACAACATGAAAAGCCGGGTTGTTTTGTGCTCCATAGCCCTGACCCAACGTCCAAAGCGATTCGTTCCATTCATAACGTTGCGTGCAGGAAACATCTTTGGCCAGATCCATGCCCTCTAATCCCGGCCAGTTTTTGGCCATGGCCAGCAAGGCAGGCAGGTCAAATTTTCCCGCATAATTCACGCATAAAACGCCATTGGGTGCCCCGTGGTCACGAATGCGGCGGGTCATCGCCCGTGTGTCCACACCGCATATGGCCGGCAGGTTATGAGATTTAAGCCATGTGTCAAAATGCGCAACCGCCCGCCAGCTGGCAGGGGATGTGATATCTTCCCGAAAGATGGCACCGCGCGCGACGGGCGTCAGGGTTTCAATATCGTCGTTATTCGTCCCCACATTTCCGACATGTGGAAACGTGAAGGTGATCATTTGTCCGGCATAAGAGGGATCGGTCAGGATTTCCTGATATCCGGTCATCGATGTGTTGAAACAGATTTCCCCGACGGTGTTGGTTTCTGCGCCCAGTCCCTGTCCCCACAGGGTGGTGCCATCGGCTAAGACAATGACGGCGCTTGCATTTTTGGGGGGCTTGGCAGTAGTAATATCGGCCATGACGCTTCTTTCAGTTGACGGTGTCCACTGAAAGTCGATTTAATAGATGAAATCATACGCTGTGGGAAGGAAAAAAAGTGTCCAAACGCGAAGAATTTAGTTTAGCCCTCAAAGAGGCCTTGAAAAACAAGGATAACGTGACGTTATCCACGGTTCGTCTGATCACGTCTGCCTTGAAGGATCGGGATATTAATGCCCGGTCGTCGGGGAATATGGATGGCATATCTGAACCCGAGATTCTCTCCCTTTTGATGTCCATGATCAAACAACGGCAAGAATCATCCAAAACATACCGTGAGGCGAATCGGGCGGATCTGGCAGATCGTGAAGATCAGGAAATCAAAATCATTGAAACATTCCTGCCCCAGCAACTCTCGGAGGCTCAAACCGCCGAAGCTGTGGATAATGTGATCAAAGAAACCGGTGCCGTCGGTATCAAGGACATGGGCAAAGTGATGAACGAACTCAAAGCCCGTTTCGCTGGCCAGATGGATATGGGCAAGGTCGGGGGCGTCGTGCGCCAGAAACTGGGGGCTTAACCTCTTATCCCATAATAATCATGGCGTTCGTCGCCCGAAGTCGTTAAAAATAGGGGGTATGACCATCCCCCCGCGATTTTTGGATGAGCTGAGATCCCGGCTCATGCTGTCTGATGTGATCGGCAAGCGCGTGCGGCTGACCCGTGCTGGGCGAGAGTTCAAAGGATGCTGTCCCTTTCATAACGAAAAAACACCCTCTTTCTATGTGAATGACGATAAACAATTCTTTCACTGCTTTGGGTGTGGGGCGCACGGGGATGCAGTGGGGTTTGTCATGCGTCATGATAATCTCTCCTTTATTGAATCGGTTGAATCTTTGGCGGGTCTGGCGGGGATGCAGGTACCCAAGGCCAGCCCGCAGGATGTTGAAAAATCAAAACAGGAAAAAAGCCTCTATAGTCTGCTCGAAGACGCCACAAAATGGATGGAAGTACAACTTCGCGCCCCTGAACACCGCGCCGCCTATGATTATATGATTGGACGTAATGTCAGCGAGGAATTGCTGGCCTCGTTTCGGGTAGGGTACGCCCCGGCCGATGGACAGGCGATTCGCCAGCATTTGTTGAAACAAGGGTACACAGACGGCCAGATGATCGAGGCCGGGGTCACGCGTCGTTCAGACCGCGCCAAAGACCCGTATGCCTTTTTTCGGGAACGCATAATCTTCCCGGTGCCGGATCGGCGCGGCCGCGTTGTGGCGTTCGGCGGGCGGATATTGCCTGACCATCTGCGCCCGCCGGATCGCGGGGATTTCAAACCCCCTAAATATATCAATTCGTCCGATACGCCGCTGTTCCACAAAGGCCGCATGTTGTTCGGCGAGCCACATGCCCGTCAGGCCGCCGGCGAAGGCAAGCCGCTGATTATTGTGGAAGGGTATCTGGATGTCATCTCGGCTTTCAAGGCGGGATATCGTGGCGCACTGGCGCCGCTGGGCACCGCCTTGACCGAAGACCAGATCATGGCGCTCTGGAAGATGATCCCGCAGACACCTAAAATGCCCATCTTATGTTTTGATGGGGATGATGCCGGTCGCAGAGCCGCGAGCCGGGCGGCGGAGCGTGTGCTCCCGCTACTGAAACCCGATCAAAGCGTCAAAATTGCCTTTCTCCCCCAAGGTCAGGATCCAGATACGTTGGTGAATACGCAAGGCGAAGCCGCTTTTGGGGCGGTACTCTCCTCGGCGTTGTCTCTCGTTGATTTTTTATGGCAAGAACAAGCGGCAGGGCGGGAGTTTTCCGCGCCTGAAACCCGGGCGGGGTTATCGAGTGCGCTGGAACAACTGGCTTTAAAAATCCCGGATCGGGATGTTCAACATTATTACCGTCAGGCCTTCCGGGATAAAATCCGGTCTGCGTTCACGCCAGCCTTTACACCATTTTTAAAAAATAACTATAAAAAACAAAAAGATAGCAATTTTTCTGCGCTTAGAAAACCAGCATTTTCTAAAAACAACCTGATTGGCATGGCTATTTTATCTGCCGCTATCAACTATCCTGAACTGGCGATGGATGTGGAAGAGCATCTGGCCGGGCTGGAGTTTCAGGATTCCGGGCTTGACGCGGTGCGTCAGGGTGTATTATCGGTATTGTCCCAAGAGGATGATGTGACATCAGAATATCTAAAAACCCATTTAATTCAAATGGGTTGTCAGGATAAATTGATGTATATTCTAAGCGATCAGGTCTATCTGCATGCAGCCTTTGCCCGCCCCGGGCGGGATATCGCCGATGTTCAGACGGCATTGAAAGGCGCGCTAGACGCCTTATCTCAAGGGAGGGCGAACGAAGATTTACAGGCCGCCCGCCGGGCATTCATGCAAGATATGACCGAAGAAAATGAAAATCGCTTGAAATACCTGCATGAGGCAGGCAGGCAGGAATAATAGGACGGTGCGTATTAACGCTTTATCAAACGCTTTGATTTTGATACGTAATACGGTCACCTTCAGCGAATCGATGGGATGGGATATGGCGGCAAAGAAAGCAGTAAAAATGGCACCTAAAAAACCGACACCTAAACCTTCGAAAGCGGCCAAGACCGCGCCGAATAAAAAATCCCTCAAACAGGCACCCGCCGATGAGCAGAATAAGGATTCGGAAGATCGTGCCGAAACCAGCGGAAGCAGTGTCAAAGGATCACTTGCGCAGATTGTCAAAAAGCTGATCTCTAAAAGTAAAGAGCGCGGCTATGTCACGTATGATGAATTGAACAAAGCCCTCCCGGCCGAAGAATTTTCATCCGAGCAAATCGAAGATGCGATGTCCACGCTCTCGGATGTCGGCATTCAAATGGTCGAAACCGACGACGCGGATGTCGAAGAGGCCAAGGAAGAAAAAGGCGAATATGAATCCGGCGGTAACATTGACTCCGATGATACCGGCCGGACAGATGACCCGGTGCGTATGTATTTGCGCGAAATGGGGTCTGTTGAGCTCCTCTCGCGCGAAGGGGAGATTGCGATCGCCAAACGTATTGAGGCCGGCAAGGAATTGATGATTAGCGGGATTTGCGAAAGCCCGCTGGCGATTGAATCCATGATTGCCTGGTATGAAGCCTTGCAAAAAGGCGATATTCTTCTGCGCGAAGTCATTGATCTGGATGCCATGCTGGGCGGGGATTCCGGGGTATCGGATATGTCCATGGACGCGCCCGCAGAGCGCGAGCCGTCTGAGGGCGGCGAAGGTGGAGAGGGCGAAGACGACAGCGAAATAGACAACGTGTCGCTGGCCGCCAAGGAAGAAGAACTGAAACCTCAGGTCTTCGAAGTGTTCGGTAAAATTAAGAAGACTTATAAAAAAATTCAAACCGTCCAAGAAGAGCGTTTGTCTTACATTACCAAAAGCAAGGCACCGCCCCCGGATGTGAACAAAAAATACGAAAAACTGAATCAGGAAATGGTTCAGTTGATGCAGGATGTTCGCTTGTCGAACGCCCGTAACGCGCAGTTGATGGACTCGCTGTACAAAACGCACCGCGAACTTATCGGGCTTGAGGGTAAATTGCTTCGCATGGCGATGGAATGCAAGGTGAAGCGCGAAGATTTTATTGCGAATTATTACGGCGCCGAAGTCGACACGCGCTGGACAGCCAAGGTTCAGAAACTGGGCAAGGGCTGGGAAAAATTCGTTGATAAATACGGCCCCAAAATTGAAGAATTACGTGCCCAGATTGCCTTGGTGGCTGAGGATGCCGGTCTGCCCTTGGGGGAATATCGCCGGATTGTTGGCACCGTACAAAAAGGCGAAAAAGAAGCCGCCCGCGCCAAAAAAGAAATGGTTGAGGCCAACTTGCGCCTGGTGATTTCGATTGCCAAAAAATATACCAATCGCGGCTTACAATTCCTCGATCTCATTCAGGAAGGCAATATCGGCCTGATGAAGGCGGTGGATAAATTCGAATATCGCCGCGGCTATAAATTCTCAACTTATGCCACATGGTGGATCCGTCAGGCGATCACGCGGTCAATTGCCGATCAGGCACGCACGATCCGCATTCCGGTGCATATGATTGAAACCATCAACAAACTGGTGCGTACCAGCCGCCAGATGATGCACGAAATCGGCCGTGAGCCGACCCCCGAAGAATTGGCCGCACGGTTGCACATGCCGCTCGATAAAGTGCGCAAGGTCTTAAAAATTGCGAAAGAACCGGTGTCGCTTGAAACGCCAGTGGGGGATGAAGAAGACTCATCTCTGGGTGATTTTATCGAAGATAAAAATGCCCTGCTTCCGGTGGAAAGTGCCATTCACTCTAACTTACGTGAAACCACGACCCGTGTTCTGGCATCGTTGACACCGCGCGAAGAACGTGTGCTGCGTATGCGCTTTGGGATCGGGATGAATACCGACCACACCCTCGAAGAAGTGGGACAACAATTTAACGTGACGCGTGAGCGTATTCGTCAGATCGAGGCCAAGGCTTTGCGTAAGCTCAAACACCCCTCACGCTCCCGCAAGCTCCGCAGTTTTCTGGATACATAAATGACATCTGATCCCGTTGTCTGGGGGTGGATCAGTGTTGTTGTAACGATCACCTCGGGAACGGTTTATCTTTATTCTGTATTTTTCGGGCGCACGAGGCCGCACGTATTTACATGGGTGATTTGGTTCATCCTGACGGCGATTGCTTTTGCTGTACAATATTCGGAAGGTGCCGGTGCAGGAAGCTGGGCCTCCGGGACATCAGCATTATTTTGTGCCTTGACGGCGATTGCCTGTTATTGGCGGGGCGAACGTCATATCACGCGGTTTGACTGGATTGTGTTTGCACTCTCTATCTCCACCATTCCCCTGTGGGCGGTCACAAAAGATCCTTTAATGTCGATTATTTTGGTAACAGCAATTGACGTTGCGGCCTATTTGCCCACGATCCGTAAGTCATGGATCAAACCCCATGAAGAAATGATTTTTGGAACATACTTGAGTAATGTCAAGCATATGGCCTCGTTTATGGCCATGGAAAACTGGATACTGACAACATGGCTTTATCCCGTGGTATTGGTGGTGGCCAATACCATATTGATTGGCACAGTGCATTGGCGCCGCTATGTGCTTAAGGGTAAAAAGTAAAGTTACTGTGCCGGGAAGTTATACTGCCCCAACATATTTTGCCGCACGGTGGCACCCGTGATGTCATAGGCAGAGAAATTGCCATCGGTGTCATTCACACTGCTGTAATCATTCTCGCCTTCAAAGGGGATGGGGGATTCGGGTACGGGGAAGGCACCGGGTTTATAATCGTCTGCTGTTGCGGTAGGAAGATATCCAATCGTGCATCTGCCGTTGATACAGGCGGGGGAAAAACTCTGGTTGGCGACACAGGTGCCGTTTGACTCGGCTGTTTTGCCGCATTGTTTCAAATAGATATTCTCAATGGCCGGAAGTTGAGCCTTATTCACTGGCAATGTCCCGCAGGACGAAGCGCAGGTATGGGGTACCATCACGCATTCTTCGGTCGCTACGCATCTTTGCATGGCCGCCGGGACACGCACATCATCCGCAAGGGCAGGGACAAGCGGTATCATCACTGAGATCACGGCCATCCAGATTATGGGGAATTTCATGACATGCTCCTTGGTCAAGGCTATTTTTAACTGAAGATAAAATAAAGGTTTTTAAAGGCTCATACCAGCCTTTTTGAATGTCCCGAGGCAGGATCTGGACACAGCCCGGGACATCAGGCATATAAAAGACTTGGTTCGGGCCTGTAGCTCAGCGGTTCAGAGCAGTCCGCTCATAACGGATTGGTCGGGGGTTCAAATCCCTCCGGGCCCACCAGTGTTAAAACCCAGGCTTTGGCTCGGGGGTAAATATTCTTTTTATCGGTTTTATCAGGCAATCTTGAGCTTCCTTTGAAAATCCTTTGAACTCAGGCTTGCTCACTTCATTCATATAAGACATGAAGAACTTCTCTTTTGTAACGAAAAGAGCTTTTGGGTTACCTTGATGTACCCACATTTTTAAGAGATATTTGTTGTGAGGATTGAATTCAAGGTATAGGTCACTATCTGTTCGTCTTGCGAGATCCCAAAGCCAAGATCGAACGGGTTTCCATTCAACGTCATAAAATCCTTGTCGGTCTGGGGAAGAGGAGAGGTTAAGAGTACGTTTCCAAAAATCCTCTATATTTACGACCCAGATAACTCGGCTGCCTGTCAATTGATTGTAAAAAACTGTCCTCGCCTTGCTGTCTTCGATTAAAATTTGGCTCTTCTGAATCTCAATAATATAATTTCTAAAATTACCATTTTTATCGTAGCCAGCTCCAATGATATCCGCTCGGTGCTCTTTATTATCTCCAAAGACACGCTCACAAAATCGATCCTCTATAGGATATTTCCAAGATAAGTGCCATTCACTCTCAGGCTCGTATCCGCGCTCAAAGCGCGGTTCCCCTCCCACATAGGCCCAAAATTGTCTAATTTCTCCGACACAGGCTTTGACAGGCCGGTCAGTCCAAGGACAGGTTCCTATTTGACCTCTCAGATCTCGGGTGGCGCGCCGTCTTTGGCCATTATATGACGCAATTAACATAAAAAAACATATACATATTATTTATAAATTATGCAAATAAAAATCTGGAGCCCCTTGATTTCGAGAGGTTTTTTGCTATTTAAGGTTAATGTTCATCCAAACCGAAGCCACGCCTAATCCTGCCACGTTGAAATTCCTGCCTGGTCGCCCGGTGATGACAGGGGGTGTGCGGGAATTTAAAACGCCGGAATCTGCGGCGGCGTCCCCTCTGGTGGAACGTTTTTTTCAACTGCCTGGGGTGCGCGGTGTTTTTTTAGGATCTGATTTCATATCGATCACCAAAGACGATCAAACGGAATGGTCATCGCTCAAGATGCCGGTTATGTCGGCGATCATGGATCATTTTATGTCGGGCATGCCGCTGATCCGCGAAGGTCATGATGTGGTGGATACGGCCAGCGATCTGGATGATGATATTACAAAACAAATTAAGGAACTGCTTGAGACCCGTGTGCGCCCTATGGTGGCGATGGATGGTGGGGATATTGTATTTGACCGCTTTGATCAAGGCGTTGTGTTCTTGCATATGCGCGGGGCCTGTTCGGGGTGCCCCAGTTCGACGATCACCCTGAAAAACGGGATTGAAAATATGCTTCGGCACTATGTCCCTGAAGTGCTTGAAGTTAGATCCGCCGCCGAATAAAAAGCGTTTATTCCTCTTGAGAGGTGATGTTTTGATCCGCGAGGGTCAACATCACGCCGAGCCATCGCCAGCGCGGTGTATCATCATCCTCCGCCACAGACGGGCCCGGCAGGGTACAATTAATGCGTGTGCGCGGCTGGTCTATGGGTTCTGACAACCGGATTTCAACACGGCCTTTGGACGGAATATCAAGGCGCGGCTTTCTTTGGCCACTCACAAAACAAGCCAAATTTTGGCTATAGGCGGCCAGATCAGGAGTCAGCGTAAACCCAACCGCCGGCAAGGTGTTATCTAGACGGGATGCTTCCGGCACCAGATCCGTCACCGGAAGCGGAAGCGCATTGGCCGCCATAATAAATCGGTCAATACCCCCATATCGTTCCGTAATGTTAAACCGGGGTAGTGTCATACGGTCTGCCCGGTCATACGCCGCGCCGGAGTGCTGACCAAAGGCCGCCTTGAACCCCATGCGGGAGACAATATTGCGGTACGTCACATCATACTCGCCGAACGGATAGGCAAAAAAGTCAGGCATATCGCCCATCTGCTCACGATACAAACTCACGGCACTGTTCAGGTATCGCTTAATGTCGGTGTCAGGCAAATGCGTTAAACGGCCGTAATAGGCGGGATGAATGCCAAGTGTTACCAATCCTGTGTCTGTTAACTGCCGCAAATCATCCCACGAGACATGATTGCGTGCGCCTTTATTTGTGGTGCCGGGTGCCACAAAGACGGTAAACGGAAATTGATACGACATCAAAATCGGGGCGGCGATATCCACAATGGATGTATGTCCGCCATCAAATGTAATCACCACGGATTGATCCGGGATATCCTGTCCTGTTTCAAAGGCCTTGATGACATCGGGCAAAGAGAGCACGTGGTATCCCCCTTCTTTTAGTTCCCGCATCTGGTTTTTAAACTGCTCAATTCTTACAGATCCGTTGGGATAGGCATCATCACCAATACGGTGATACGCAAAAATCACGGCTTTGTGCCGATCTGCCTCAAGAACAGGCGGGGCAGGGCTGTCCGCATGCGCCAGAGGTATCCCGGCGGACAGGCATGTCACAATCAAAAAAAGGTAAAAAATCCGTACCATAAGGCTTATGTGGTTACTCTATTTTTCTCCAAAAAACCAGAACAGATCAAGGGTTTTTCCGCTCACTTGATCTTTCGGCAAAAGGTCTTAAGTTAAGACAGGTTAATCCTTATCTTTTTCATAGGCAAAAAAATATGACCCATATTCTTGATAACTCTGCGCTCGATACCCTGTTTCGTACCGCCAGAACTTATAATAACTGGCAGAAAAAAGAGGTGCCGGATGATCTGTTGCATCGGGTGTTTGACCTGATGAAATGGGGGCCGACCAGCGTCAATTGCTCCCCGCTTCGGGTTGTGTTTGTGAAATCAGAATCTGAAAAAGCGAAATTGCTTCCGCTGGTGGATAAAGGAAATCTGGTAAAAACCCAAAATGCGCCCGTGACGGCGATATTTGCCTTTGACCATGAATTTTATAACCATTTGCCCCGGCTGTTTCCTCATACCGATGCCAAAAGCTGGTTTACGGGCAATGACGCGCTCGCGAATGAGACGGCATGGCGTAACGGGACATTACAGGCCGCCTATTTCATGATGGCGGCACGTGCCTTGGGGCTGGATTGCGGCGCGATGTCCGGGTTTGATAAAGACGCCGCCAAAAAGGTTTTTTTCCCGGATCAAAATGTCACCGTCAATTTCCTGTGTAATCTGGGGTACGGCGACCCAGCCAGTGTGTATCCCCGTTCGCCGCGTTTTGATTTTGCGGATGTCTGCCGAATTGTCTGATGCGCATTCTGGCCTTTGATACCGCTTTGGGCGGATGTTCCATCGCCTGTTTAAGGGCGGGTGACACCCCATCCGCGTCGCAGACAATGGCCATGCGCCAGATTGAAACCGCCCGCGATCAAGCGCGTATTCTGGTGCCCCTCATTCAGGAAACATTGGCTGAGGTTTCTTGGACATTTGATGATCTGGATATGATGGTGACCACTATCGGCCCCGGGTCTTTTACCGGGCTTCGGCTGGGGTTATCGACGGCGCGGGCCTTTTCATTATCCTTGAATAAACCCTTGATCGGGGTGGAAACGTTATCTGTTCTGGCGCATTCTATGGTGCATTCTGTGGCGGGCTCTGACCCGGTGGCGGTGATACTGGAAACCAAACGTGCTGATTATTATTTTCAGACATTCTGTTCTGCGGGCATACCCCAATCTCCACCCCGGTCTCTCTCTTCTGACGCGGTCATAGAAACGCTCTCCCTCAGGCCATATCGCGTGACCGGGGATGCGTTAAAACGGTTAGAAGCGGATATGGGTGCAGACATGTTTCAAAAACTTTGTCCGGCGAACCTATCTGTGACCTTGTTGGATCCGTGCGTCTTGGCTCAGCTAGGTTTAAGCCTATTTCAACAGGGCATACAGAATAATACGGAACCTTTATATCTTCGGGATGCGGATGTCAGTATATCAAAAAAGCCCGTGCGTTACTTGGCCGGACAGGCGTGACGCGCCACCCGGTTAATGAGAGAGTTCCCGGCTTCGCGCCTGTGCTTGGGCGACAGTTTCTTGAAGAATTTTTTGCCACCTGCCATCCATCAGGACAGACAGGCCAGCCTCTGTTGTGCCGCCGGGGCTGGTGACATTCTGACGAAGAATATCCGGTGGGATTTCCGAATCCGCTTCGGCCAGAGCACCAGTACCAATCAGGGTCTGGCGTGCCAAACGGCTCGCGAGTTCATGGGGCAAGCCCGCCTCAAGCCCGGCTTTCACCAGACATTCCACCATATAAAAAATATAGGCGGGGCCACTTCCGGAGACGGCCGTGACCGCATCCATCAAAGATTCATCTTCCACCCATTCCACCGCCCCCGTGGCTGCCAGTGCCGCATGCGCAAGATGCATTTGGGTTGCAAAAATATCGGGTTTTGTTACGGCAACCGTCATGCCTTTGCCGATACGTGCCGGAGTATTGGGCATGGCGCGGATAAGAGGTTGCCCCACCGGAAATGATTTTTGTAAAGTATCCAGCGTCATGCCAGCCGCAATAGAGACGACCGGCACAGAGTTCGGCAGAAACTGTGACAGCTGATCACACACTTTGGGAACCAAAGCAGGTTTAACCGCAATAACCACGATATCCGGCGATATCTTCGCTTCGGCCATATCGCTGATCTGACGAAAATGGTGCATATGAGGGGACGTTATCGGAAGATCAGAGGGCTCAACGACATCAATCCGTGAGGTAAGATGTGCTTCCTCCCACGCCTGAACCAAGGCCGCCCCCATCTTGCCGCATCCAATGAGCGCGATATGAATATTCCGGATACGGCGCCATGGCATGAGATCACGCACTCCCTGCGCTGTCCATCAAGGCCAAAGACAGGGCGGCGGAATCAGGTGTTTGATTGTGATGCGATAACAAAGAAAACACAGGCATGTATCGCTCGCACTCATTTAAGGCAATATCAACCAGATCTTCGATATGTTCGGCACCAGACCCCCCGGTCATTCCCCGGAACAAGCTGGTGTGGCGAAACCTTGGGATTTTAATATCTTCGCGGATATCAAAATGACCCAGCCAGATATCTGAATTCATCCGTGCCAATGCCTTGGCGGCATCAGACCGGGCAGACGGGGCAATCACCACATCCATTTCACAGGAAAACTGCATCGCGCTATATTCTTCCTGCCAGAGGAAATGAAGGCGGTATTGGCCGTGTTTTCCCGAGACGTGAACCGTCAGCTCGTCTTCGCTTTGTCTGTCAAACGCCCAGTCCTGAATGGAAAAAACTTCTTCCACCCAATCCAGCGGGTTACTGACATCTTCAAAAATCTCTGTTTCCTTGGAAAGCGTGCTGGTCATCTGTGATTATTTCTTTTTGGCCGTTTTCTTTTTAGCAGGCGGTTTTTTTTGGCTGGCTTTAATTGGTTGCTGAGAGGCTGAAGATGATGACTTTTTGTGCCCCTCTAGTTGATCTACCCGGCGCACCAGAGCCTCTACCATCGATTGCAGGCGATCAAAATCTTCCCTGGGAACCAAATCCAGACGATCCGCCACATCATCGACCCGTGCCTTGATGTCTTCTTTGATCTGCGCCCGCACGCTAGAAAGCACACTCACGGCACCACCGGCCATTTTGGCCATGTCGTCCAGAAATTTTGGATCAGGTTTAAATGTCATGTGGGAAAACTACCTTATAAATTGCACATATGTGATACACACGAATCGATTGCATCTTCAAGGCAGAAGGGGGGCACGAGGCACAGGAATCGGTGGATAAAAAAGGGGATAGTTTTTATGCCGGCAAGGTGTATCCTTTGGGGCAGATACAAAATTCATAACATGTGTAAGACAAGGGATAAAGACATATGATTATCGTGACGGGCGGCGCGGGTTTTATCGGGTCAAATCTGGTGGCGGGGCTCGAAGCCGCCGGTCACCGGGATATTGTGGTGTGCGATATTTTGGGCACCGAAGATAAATGGCGCAATGTGGCGGGGCGGGAATTACGGGATATGGTGCATCCAGACCGCCTGTTTGATTTTTTACATACCTATAAAGATACCATCACGACTATTTTCCATCTGGGGGCGATTTCTTCCACCACGGAACGCGATGCTGATCTGATTATTGATATCAATTTTGTGCTCTCGCGCCGGCTATGGAAATGGTGTGCCAAACATAACAAACGGTTGATTTACGCGTCTTCTGCCGCCACCTATGGCGATGGGCAACACGGATTTGATGATACGGAAACGATTGACGCGCTGGCACGTCTGAAACCCTTGAATGCCTACGGGTGGTCAAAACACGTGTTTGATCGCCGGATCGCCCGGGTGTTACTCGAAAAATCCGAAGGCGTTCCCGCCCAGCATGTGGGGTTGAAATTCTTTAATGTATACGGCCCCAATGAATATCATAAGGGCGATCAGATGAGTGTGGTTTGTAAACTCTACCCCCAGATCATGGCCGGGGCGTCGGCGCGTTTGTTTAAATCCTATCACCCCCAATATGCCGATGGTGGACAGCTCCGGGATTTTGTCTGGGTGGGCGATTGTGTCCAAGTCATGCTGTGGTTTTTTAACCAACCGCACGTCAGCGGTCTGTTCAATGTGGGATCGGGCAAGGCGCGATCCTTCAAGGATATGGCAGAGGCGGCGTTCAAAGCGGCCGGGAAAACACCCAAGATTACGTATATCGACATGCCGGAAACCCTGCGGGATAAATATCAAAACTTCACGCAGGCCAATATGGCCAAGCTTTACGCGGCTGGTTATAACCATCCCATGACAACGCTGGAAGACGGTGTGACACAATACATTCAGGACTTCATGTCGAAGACCGACCCGTATCGTTAAGTGTTCTCTAGAACGCATATGCATGAAGAAAAATAGGTGATCACTTGATATCACATATTTTTCTGGCATTTCTTCAAGCAACCTTTTAACAAAGGGGGATGATATTCCCTGACATAGATCCGGTTGCTTTTTCGCTGGGGCCTGTGGTGATCCGCTGGTATGCGCTGGCCTATCTCGCCGGTATCCTCTTGGGCTGGGTCTATGGTCTGTATTTGACCCGGTTAAACGCCCCCCACAGACCAACACGTATCGATATTGATGATTTTTTACCGTGGGGCGTATTGGGGATCATCGCCGGAGGGCGCATGGGCTACGTTCTTTTTTATCAACCCGGGATGATCCTTTATGACCCGCTCTCTCTTTTTAAAATCTGGGAAGGGGGCATGTCATTTCATGGGGGGGCGACGGGGGTCATACTCGCGCTCATTTTATATGCGCGTCATGAAGCGATTTCGCTTCTGCGCCTTTCGGATATTTTTTGCGCCGCATGCCCCATCGGTATCGGTTTGGGTCGCTTGGCCAATTTCATCAATGGGGAATTATTTGGCCGGGTCACCACATCGCCTTGGGGGGTGGTGTTTCCCGGCGGGGGTGATCAACCGCGTCACCCCAGCCAGCTATACGAAGCTTTCTTGGAAGGGCTCGTGATCTTTATGGTTTTGTGTGTTCTAGCGCATCGGCCTTGGGTGCGGGCGCGTCCGGGGGTGATCACCGGGGGCTTTTTGTTACTGTATGCAGGTTTTCGTATTTTTGTTGAATTCTTCCGCGAACCTGACTTTCAACTGGGACTGTTCTTAGGTGCTGTTTCCATGGGGCAAATTCTCTCTGTCCCTTTATTTATTCTAGGGGTTCTGGTGTTGATTTATGCCCTTCGCCAGCCACATGGGCATGTCGCCTCTCGTTGAGATTATCCGGTCTGATATCCGGCGCACGGGGGCGATCTCTTTGTCGCGATATATGGAGATGTGCTTAGGTCACCCCCAATACGGGTATTATATGACCCGTGATCCGCTGGGCGTGTCCGGAGATTTTACAACCGCACCCGAGATATCCCAGATGTTTGGGGAACTGGTTGGGATATGGCTTGCGGATACCTGGATCAAGATGGGCGCACCTGCCCGGGTGCATCTGGTGGAACTGGGCCCCGGCCGGGGCACACTTATGCAGGATGCTTTGCGCGCCACGGCTCATGTGCCGGGTTTTCATGACGCGATATCGCTTCATTTGGTGGAGACAAGCCCAGTTTTGCGTGAAAGACAGGCCGTATCGTTATCGGGCTTTTCGCCTCTCTGGCACGGGTCACTTGAGACGATCCCCGCAGATGCCCCGCTTTTGTGTCTGGGCAATGAATTTCTGGATGCGCTTCCTGTGGATCAATTATGCTGGACGCAAGACGGTTGGCAACAGGTCAAGGTGACCCTATCTGATCACCCAGACGAACCGTTTCGTTCTATGCTTCACCCGGCGCCATCTGACTTGATTGTTGAAATCCCACCAACCTTATTCACGCCAGAACAGGGGGAGAGGATTGAGGTCTCCCTTATTCTTAATCAGTATCTCAGAAATCTTTTTTTACGTCTTCAAAAACAACAAGGATCTTGTCTTTTTATTGACTATGGCTATCGATATTTCGCAACGGGGGATAGCATCCAAGCCCTCTATCGGCACCAACCCGTATCGATATTTATGAACCCCGGCGAGGCCGATATCACCGCCCATGTGAATTTTGAAAATATTAAAAACCACGCCTTATCTGCCGGTCTGACTGTCCACGATGTCCGGACACAAGGTGAATTTCTCATCACCATGGGCATAGATCATCGTCTGAAAGCTTTGCTGGCGTCGGCCACGCTGGCTCAGGCTGAAGAATTGCGTTCGGCCTATCATCGTCTTGTCTCTCCCGAACAGATGGGAAGTTTATTTAAGGTGATCGGTGTGACTTCTCATCCCGGCCTGGCTATGGCAGGATGGGCGGCATGATTATTTTTTCACCCGACCATTTTTTGCCGCAACAAAAAGATGTGCTGTGTGGCTTTTTTGGCCGTCAAGGCGGGGTCAGTGCCGGGATCTATGATTCCCTGAATTGCGGGCTGGCGTCCGGAGATTCAGTGGATTTGGTGCGCGAAAATAGACGCCGTATCGCGCAACATATGGGCGCAAATTCTTCTGCGATCACCCTCTATCAACATCACAGTGCAGACTGCCTTGTTGCGGATATGTCTTTTGCGCAACATATCGCCCAAGGACAAACTCCCCCCAAGGGAGACGCGCTGGTCACGGATCAGCCCGGCATTCTTTTAGGGGTGTTGACCGCCGATTGCGGGCCTGTCCTGTTTCAGGGACGTAAATCATCGGGGCAGGCCGTGGTCGGCGCCGCCCATGCCGGGTGGGGCGGTGCCTTGAAAGGGGTACTGGAGCAAACGGTCAGTCAGATGATGGCATTAGGGGCAACCCCGGAAAGTCTGAAGGCTGCGGTCGGACCCTGTATTGCCCAAAAATCCTATGAGGTCAGCGCGGGATTTGAAAAACCTTTCTTAGACCAGGATGAGCAGGCAGAGCTGTTTTTTAAATCCGGCACCCGGGCGGGTCATCTTATGTTTGACCTGCCCGGTTACATCGCCTTTCGGCTGGCGGGGGCAGGGGTGCCGTCCGTTATATTATCCGGGATGGATACATACAGGGCAGAAGCGGCTTGTTTTAGTTTTCGCCGGGCAACCCACCGGGGGGAGCCCTCTTATGGCCGGCAGATGTCTGCGATTATGATCCGTCCGTAACCGGGGGGCTGTTTTTATAATCCTGTTGATTTATGCGCCGGGTTTTTCTATCGTGCAGCCTAGTTCCTGATCACCTTTAACGTGTTGGCCTTACGATGAAAATTATTGCCGGAAATTCAAACCGTCTTTTGGCAGAATCGATTTCCGCGTACCTAGGCGTCCCGCTGACCAAAGCGTCCATCCGCCGCTTTTCCGACATGGAAGTCTTCGTTGAAATCATGGAAAATGTCCGGGGACAGGATGTCTTTATCATTCAGTCCACGTCTTATCCGGCCAATGACAATTTAATGGAATTGCTAATCACAATTGACGCCCTGAAGCGCGGGTCGGCCAAACGTATTACCACGGTGCTCCCTTATTTTGGATATGCCCGTCA
>CAZZGO010000025.1:0-16370 GCA_964654245.1 uncultured Pseudobdellovibrionaceae bacterium
AAAAAACCCGTGAAATGAAAAAGACGACAGAACAGACATGTAAACACCTTAGGATCTGGGTTGCCACGCATTCTCAATATGACGGATAAAAAATGGCGGCGATATGGCGATGATATCAAACCGTACCGCCAAAGACATATTTTTTTGCTCGGCCATGAATAATTGGGCGGCCCGTGTAATACGGTTTTGAGTCTGCGGGGTAACGGCATAAAGGCCTTCGTCCAGATGGGGGCGATACTTCACTTCGGCAAAAATCAACTGCGCTCCCCGGCGGGCAATAATATCCACTTCGCCAAGCGGCGTTTTATACCGTAAGCTTAAAATCCGGAACCCCTTAATCCACAGATACCCTGCCGCCAGATATTCTGCCAGCCGCCCAAGTGTATAAGAGTCTTGTCGTGTTCTCATTTCCCAGAGAGTTTAAGAGCCAGCATGTAAATGGCTTTTTTGGGCTTGCCCGTGGCAATCGATACCACTTCGGCCGCATCACGCACGGACATCGTTTTAAGCGCTAGTTTTAATTGAGATTCAATGCTGGTACCGGTTTCCTGTTCCTCAGGTTCCGGCGCACCCACAATAATACAAATCTCTCCCTTGGGGGCACCGGCGCGGTCATAATGCGATATCAAGGCGGAGAGCTTATCCCGTTTGACCTCCTCGAACAATTTGGTGATTTCACGCACAACGGCGGCGGGACGATCCCCCAGCACGGATTTCATATCTTTGAGACTTTCGAGCAATCGAGGCGCCGTTTCATAAAAAATAAGCGTACTTTCCGTTTCCTTCCAAGGTTCCAATTTGGTTTTGCGTGCCGCACTTTTGGGCGGCAAAAACCCCAAAAACGAAAAACTATGCGAAGGGATACCTGATAATTGAAGAGCCGATAGGGCGGCATTTGCCCCCGGAATGGCACTGACCATCGCGCCGGCTTGATGCACCGCCTGAACCAGCTTATATCCAGGGTCTGAGATCAGGGGTGTGCCCGCATCACTGACCAATGCGACAGATTTCCCTGATAAAATTGTGTCCATCAGGCTGGTTCTCTGGCGACTACTGGCGTGGTCATTATACGTGATCATCGGTTTTTTGATCCGGTAGGCCGACAGTAATTTACCCGTCACACGTGTATCCTCGCAGGCCACCACATCTACAGACGAGAGAATATCCAGTGCCCGAAATGAAATATCGCGCATATTCCCGATCGGTGTTGCCACCAGATAAAGTCCGGGTTTCAAGGAAACGGATTGCGGCGTGGGCGAATCTTTTTGTATAGTCTTTGCATTCATAATGCGAAAGGATACGCTGGTGACACGCCGAATTCATCTTCTTTCTTCAATTTTCCTGATCTTGTGCGCGATTTTATCTCTGACGGCATGCTCAAGCCAACCCAGCGTCTGGAACGCCCCCTCACCGTCTACCTCGTCGGCATCCACGCCCCCCTCGCCTGCCCCTGTTGTCAATGGCCCCGCGCCGATGTCATCAATACCGGGATCCGTTCTCCCGAAAAAACCCGCCAAGGTTGCCTTGCTGGTTCCCTTGACCGGCACCCATGCCAGTCTGGGGCAGGCGATGCTGTCGGCGGCGCAACTGGCTCTTTTTGATGTCGGTAGTGAAAATTTTGAATTATTGCCCCGGGATACAGGCATGTCACCCCAGACCGCCGCACAGGCGGCGCAATCTGCACTGGCCGATGGCGCACATATCATTCTGGGCCCTGTGTTTGCAGACGCGGTCAAGGCCGTCAAACCCATCGCGCAAAACGGACGAATCAATATGGTCGCTTTTTCAAATGACGTAAGTGCCGCCGGTGGAAACACCTATCTTTTGGGGATCACCCCCCAGACCCAGATTGACCGGATGGTTCAATATGCAGCCCGCAAAGGAATCAAGAACGCCGCTATTATTTCGGGCGTCGATGCGTATGCGGATATGGCCACGCGTGAATTTCAAAATTCCGCCCAGCGGCACGGCATCACGATCACCGAAACCTTGCGGTACAACAGCAAATCCATGCCCAGCGCAGAAGCCATTAAAAAACTCGGGGGGTCAAACATTCAAGGCGTGTTTTTACCCATGGATGGCATAAGTGCCGGTGTGGTCGCCGGATTACTCCCCAAAACGATTCAAAAAATGGGCACAGGATTGTGGGATGATCCTCGCACCCTGTCTCACCCAGCCTTGGACGGCGCATGGTTTTCAGCCCCATCGCCGCGGCAATTTTCGGTATTTGAAAAAAAATATCGTATGACCTATGGCAACACGCCGCCGCGTCTGGCGTCTTTGGCCTATGATGCCACGGCTCTGGCCGCGGTACTGACACGATCCGGTAAAGGGTTTGGCGCAGATGCCATCACGGGCGTCAACGGGTTTTCCGGGATGGATGGCATTTTCCGGTTTGATCAAAATGGTCTGGCGGAACGCGGTCTGGCCATCATGGAAATTCGTCAAGGGCAGGCACAAGAAATTGACCCCGCCCCCACCACATTCCAGCGGCCATAATAATCTTATAAGCCCGCGCGTTTTTTTTCGGGGTTAAGGGATGTCACCTGCCGTGACTTGGCCTCACATCGGCGTTTCATCGCCTCAAGAATGGTGCGCGCCACATTAACGCCTGATGCTTTTTCAAGCCCCTTGAACCCCGGGAAGGTATTAGCTTCGCAGACTGTGTACCCTCCACTCTCGGCGAACAGCAAATCAATCCCGCCGATCTGGATGTTCAGCACCTCTGCGGTTTTAAGCGCCAGATCAATAGCCGCCTGATCCGGCGTGAAAGGATGCACCGACCCACCGGATGAATAATTGGCCTTAAAATCCCCTTCTTTCGCACGGCGTTCCATCGATGCCACCACCTGCCCGTCCACCGTAAAAAGACGAATATCCCGTCCGCGGCTACAGGCGACAAATTTCTGGAAGATAAGTTGCAAATGCGGGTTGGTTTGACCAATCAGATCCATCAATTCCTTAAAAGCCCGGGCACTTTCAATCAGAAAGACTCCAATCCCCAGTGCCCCATTCAGTGTTTTCACAACCACCGGGAAGCCGATCGTGCTCTCGATCAAATCCATATCGACCGGAAACTTGGCCAGCATGGTGACGGGCGACGGTATGCCCGCCTCGGCGATGATCTGATGGGTGTGCAATTTGTCGCGCACAGTTTCAATCGTGTTAGCATTATTATAAATAATACAGCCCATACGTTCCAGCTGACGCGCCACCGCCAGCGAAAAATAGCTATGGTCATGGTGGTTAAAATACGGAAAGACAACGTCCGGCAGGGCAACATTTTCCCCATCTATCAAAACGGAATCCCGGGTATCCTGTGTGACCAAAAGATCAAATTGGTCTGGACGATAGACAGAGAGTTCCACACCCAATTCATCGGCTTCGGACTGGAACCGTCTGACCTCGTGCGCCAGATCGGCGCTCGATTCCACCTGATCTCCGTACAAAATCCAAACCTTCATATTCGCCCCTCTTATTTTTTATGACTGGTAGAATAAGACATTTTAACGTCTTGGGTGAAGCCTGTCATGCTTTTTAATCAATCTATTTAAAAACAGATAGTTAGGCATTTAATCTCATGTGTCACTACAGAATCAGAACGGCAATTTCGCACCGCCCAGTGGTGGATAAAACTAAAGCTTGTGGACATCCGCGCCGTATCGATTGAGATTTTTGTGTGTGCGTTATAAAAACGAGGCGTATTCAAATATCACAACGATTCGTTTATTGACCTCAAAGGAGATGCCCCATGCTGGTTTCCGCCGCGCAGACTTATCAGATTGATGACAGCAAAGGTAAAGCCGGACGCCCCCGGTCAGATGAATCCCACCGCGCCATTCTGGACGCCACGCGCCGCCTGTTGACCCATATGCCGGTGCATAAATTATCGGTTGAAGCGATCGCCAAAAAGGCCGGGGTCGGCAAAACAACCATATATCGCTGGTGGCCAAATAAACAGGCCGTGGTGATGGATGCCGTGTTTTCTCAGCCCGCTTTTTTGAACATCCTGCCGGCTTCGGCCACAGCCTTTGAGGGGATCAAGGTGCAAATCGAAAAACTGCTTCGTCAACTAGCGGGTAAAAACGGGCGGATGGTGGCAGAAATTCTAGGCGAAGCCCAAGGCGACATGGACGCCCTGAAGTCATTTTCCCAAGGGTTTTTCCAAGAACGATATGACGCGCTGGCGCGTTATTTGAGCGAAGGTAAAGATAGCGGGGAGTTTCGGTCAGATCTGGATATGGAATCAGCCATTGATTTGATCATGGGGCCGATTTTCTTCCGGCTGATCACCGGGCAGGATTTCGATCCCGCGTTTGAAAAGAACCTGATTGACACCCTGCGCCGGGGATTATCCGCCTAATTGCCCCTACCACGTCCCTGTGTTGGGCATCGAAACCCATGGTTCTGCCGGGGCTAAATGCGCACCCTCCTGAAGCAATTCCAGCGATATGCCGTCCGGCGTTTTGACGAAGGCCATATGACCATCGCGCGGTGGGCGATTGATGGTCACGCCGGCCTCTTTTAACCGGGCACAGGTCTCATAGATATTCGTGACACGATAGGCCAGATGGCCGAAATTACGACCGCCTGTGTATGTTTCGACCTTCCCCGTCTCATCCGGCCAGTTATAGGTGAGCTCCAGTAAAGGGCTTTTGCTATCCCCAGAAGCTCGGTCAAAATCTGCATCCGCTGACAAAAAAATCAAAGTAAACCGCCCGGATGCATTCTCGGTGCGCCGCACTTCTCTCATGCCCAGCAGATCACAAAAGAAATGAAGCGATTCTGCCATGTCCCGGATACGTATCATGGTATGAAGATAATGCATGTAAAGACCTCCGTTCAAATAATCTTGGAATAATCAGGGCATTGAGTTACCTGCGCGTAACATCATGACATAGATTGTCAGCCAGACCCATTCTGATTTAAGGTAACATTCATGGATATCAAGAATGTCACGTTGGGTAGTATGGTTAATGATGTGGGTGTGTGGATGCAAACGCATGTCTTCACCCCGGATACGGCCATCCAGCTGGCGTTGATTGCGCTGGCTTTTTCTTTGGCGTCGATCATCACACGTTATGCCCAAAATCATTTGAACGACCGGGTGAATGCCTTACGTATTCCCTACCGCCTCACGGAAATTGTCCATTCCCTGATACGGCTTTTGCTCCCTGCCACCGCTCTGCTTTTGATTTTTGCCGGGGGAGAAATTATTGCTCTTAAACCACTGGGCTTTAGTCACGGCCTGTGCGAGGTCGTCTCTAAACTCTTATTCGCCTGGATTTTGATCCGTGTATCAGTTCAGTTTATTTCAAACCGGTTTTCCCGCAACATTGTGGCCTTTGTCATTTGGGGAATCGCCGCCTTAAGTATTTTTGGCATTTTAGAACCGACCATGGCCTTGCTCGATTCCTTTGGCATGGATCTGGGTGATTTTCGTTTTTCTGTACTGACCGTCATCAAAATCATGATGGCACTGTTCATCCTGCTTTACGGGGCCCTGTTTTTGGCATCGTTTATTGAACGTCGGATCAGTCTGGCCGCGAGCCTGACGCCCTCCTCTCGGGTACTGATTTCAAAAATCATCCGGGTCATTTTGATTGTCTCGGCCATCCTGATCGGTATTACCACGGCGGGCGTAGATCTCTCCTTGCTGGCGGTGTTTTCGGGGGCGGTGGGTCTCGGGCTGGGTTTTGGTCTGAAGAACGGTATGTCCAACCTATTTTCGGGAATGATGTTGTTGATGGATCAATCCATCAAGCCCGGTGACATAATCGAGATGTTTTCTCAAGATGGCAAAAGCTCTACCTTTGGCTGGGTTCAATATATGGGATCCCGATACACGGAAATTGTTACCCGGGACAATAAATCCTATTTGATCCCCAATGAACAACTGGTCACCCAGCAAGTGGTGAACTGGTCACATGGGGATACATTGGTTCGGCTGGAAGTGTTTTTTCACGTATCCTATGACACGGATCCGCATATGATTAAAAAGATAACAGCCGAAGCCTCCGCCAAGCCCTCCCGCGTGGTGTCCTCTCCCGCTCCCCAAGCGCATATTGTCGAATATGATGGTGCCGGTTTTAAATTTGCACTTCGTTTCTGGATACGGGATGCCGAAAAAGGCGTTACGAACATCAAAGGAGATGTGCTTTTAGCCATATGGGACGCTTTTAAGGAACACAACATTTCCGTTCCACCGCCCAGATTATATGTTACGGTTGAGAAATAGAAAAAACCCTTGAGGAACTTATTCCACAAGGGTTTTTTTCAACAATGTCTCTATGCGTGCTTCTAGGCCGCTTTGGCCATCGGTGTCGATGACATCGCCGATTCTGCCGATAATGTCGCGCTGGCGGCTTGAATGACAGCGGCCATACGCACGGCTGTTTGTACAATCACGGCACTGACCCCATGGTCACGCAATTTTTTATCATGCGCATCTACACAGAATTTGCAGCCATTCATCGCCGACACCGCCAGTGCCCATAATTCAAAATCGATTTTATCCGTGCCATGGGACGCCAGAATATTCATCCGGAGTTTGGCCGGCATGGTTTTGTATTCTTCATTCGCAATCATGCCCACAAATTTATAATATACATTGTTCATGGCCATGATGGATGCGGCCGCCTTGGCACCTTGAAAAGCCTCAGGCGCCAAGCGTGTTTTGGCTTCGGATTCGATCTCACGAATAACAAAATCATGACCAGTCGCCAGCGCACAGGCGAACAACGTTCCCCATGTCTGTTGTTCAGTCATGTCTGTTTCATTCATGAAACCGCTTAAGTTCAATTTAATATCCTTCGCGTAATCAGGAAGGGCGTTTTGTATGTTTTCAAGTGACATGGATTAGGCCGCCTTTTTCAATTTGGCTGCTTCGGCATGAAGATCAATCGTGTCCCCACCGACCTGACGGTTGCACGGGCACAATTCATCGCTCTGCAGGGCATCCAAAAGTCTTAAGATTTCCTTGGGATTGCGCCCGACATTCAGGCTGTTGACCGTCACTTGCTGAATAATGTTATGCGGATCAACAATGAAGGTCGCGCGAAGTGCTACGCCCGCTGATCTGTCGCGAATACCTAGTCCATCGGTCAAAGACCCGTTGGTGTCAGCAAAGCTCCATTGATTGAGCTGATGCAGATCTTTGTGTTCCCGGCGCCACGCCAGTTTGCAGAATTCATTATCTGTCGATCCACCCATCACCACACAATCACGATCTTCGAAATCTTTATTGAGTTTGGCAAATTCAACAATTTCCGTGGGACACACAAAGGTGAAATCTTTAGGATAGAAGAACATAACCTTCCATTTCCCTTCAAAGCTTTTGTTTGTAATCGTTTCAAACGCACTCTGGCCGTTTTCCTCATGCGCCATGAAACCTGGCTTTACGCCTGTGACAGAAAATTCCGGTAATTTATCGCCGATACCCAACATGTGAAGTTCTCCTATAGAAAAATGTGATGATATGAAGGGCATCGTAGTCCTCAGGCTTTGAAAAAGCCAATTGAAAAAACCTTTTTTATTAATAGATAAAATCTATTATAATTAGTAATATAAAAAGGAATTATCTATTATGAATATGCCTAGCCTGCGTCAGCTTCAATATCTCATGGCTCTCTCGCGCACGGGGCATTTCGCCAAGGCCGCAGAGCTCTGTCATGTCACACAGCCCACCTTAAGTGCGGGTATCGCGGATCTGGAAATGACATTGGGTCATACATTAATTGAGCGTCATCACCGAAAAAAAAATATCCTGACCCCGTTTGGCCGAGATATTTTGAAACAGGCCGAACATATTTTATCCGGCGTGGATCATTTACTCGCCTTTGCACGTCAATATCATGCGCCGATGCGGGGTATTGTCCGGCTTGGCATTATTCCAACCATTGCCCCCTATCTTTTACCCCGGATGATCAAACCGCTGGAATCACAATATCCTGAACTCACCTTTCAAATTTTCGAACATATGACATCAGATTTACTCTCCAAGATTGCGGAAGGGGATCTGGATGCCGGGATTATGGCGTTTCCTTTTTCTCTCCCCGCCGGCCTCATGAGCAAAACATTAACCCATGAAGAATTTTTCTATGCTGTCCCTAAAGGCATATTTAAAGGTAAAAAATACCTATCGCAAAAGGATCTGCAAGGGCACAAACTGTTATTGCTGGAAGATGGGCATTGTTTGCGGCAACATGCCTTAAGTGCCTGCGCGCTTCAACTTCCCCATGAACAAAAAACATTCAGTGCCACCAGCCTGGCAACACTCATTCAACTGGTCGCCGAAGGCTATGGTATTACGCTTTTGCCCAAAATGGTTCTTCCCCATGTCGCCCCTATCCGGGATGTTCAGATTATCCCCTTCGCACCGCCCGCCCCCACCCGTCAGGTTGGTATGGTCTGGCGGTCATCCTCACCGCTGATAACAACCTTGAAAACCCTGCAACAAGCCCTCGTGCCCTTGATGCCATAGGGATTAGCCTTGTGAATCAAGATTGAAATCTAAGACAAAAATCCGTATATGATGGGGCTATGTGGCATGTTGCGGCACTTTACCGTTTTGTGGATACGGGAGCGGATCTCCCCGGACTTCAGAACCGCTTGAAACAGGCGGCGCTGGCGCATGATATCTGCGGCACGTTACTTCTGGCACCCGAAGGCATTAATGGGACGATTGGAGCCCCTACGGCTGAACAACTGGCCGGCATGATGTCCGTATTGCAAAATGAACTCAGCATAGATTTGGGTGAGGTGAAGTATTCCTTTGCCGATGATAAACCCTTCCTGCGGATGAAAGTCAGACTTAAGAAAGAGATCGTAACTTTGCGCGCGCCCGAAGCCAATCCCGCTATTCAGGTCGGTACATACGTTGAGGCACAGGATTGGAACGACTTGATCTCACGGCCTGACATAACGGTTCTGGATACACGCAACACATATGAAACCGATATCGGTATCTTCAAAGGGGCGATTGATCCTCGTATTGACAGCTTTACACAGTTCAAAGATTTTGTACGGGATAATTTAAATCCGAACGATCATCCCAAAATCGCGATGTTCTGCACGGGGGGCATCCGGTGCGAAAAAGCGTCATCTTACATGCTCTCCCAAGGGTTCAAGGAGGTGCTTCACCTCAAAGGGGGTATTCTGAAATATCTGGAAACCGTGCCGGAACAGGAGAGCCTATGGGAAGGCGGATGCTTCGTCTTTGACCGCCGGGTAGCTATCACACATGGGCTTGCCGAAACAGAACATGATCTGTGTTACGGATGCCGTACCCCACTATCGGCGCAAGACCGCTTACATCCAGCCTATGAAGAAGGCGTTGCCTGTGCCAAATGCGCGCCCTCCCTGACGCCGATGCGGCGCAAAGCTTTAAAGGAACGTCATCAGCAAATGACGCGTCAGTCTGTATAGATAAAATAGCAGCGATTAATCTTGATATTTACGTGTATTGCTTCCGGGGCCCCTGCCATCTGAACGTTTAGGCTCTCGACGGAATGATCCTTTTACCTCTACAGGCTTCTCATCGCTCTCAAATAATCTGACCTCTGGCTTGTGCTTTGCCTGCCCGGCATAGACAGGAAATTTTTTTTCTTCGACCATGAATTTATAAGATTGCTTACGCTTGATATCAAATGTCTCTTCGATGGGCATATCAATTTCTAGGGTTCGGCGCTGACCTTTTTTCTCTTCAATCTCAATCCGTTTATATCCCCCCATAGGCGCAGCCCGCATTTCAGTCACACAGCCAATCAGCTCCTGCTTGCTTCCCTTTTCACCTTCAAAGCTAAAGCGTTCAGGTTTATCCGAATTCGGCTGACCAAACTGGGGCATATTTCAAAAAAACTCCTTACTTTTTAAGTTTAACAAAAAGCAAAGATCCCACGCAAATTCACAAAAAAACCCGCCATAAAGACGGGTTTTTTAACCTGATGGCGCGGCATCTATTCAACAGGCAGTGCTTGAACAGCCTTTTTTTCCTTAATTTCATCACGCTTTTCTTTCATGGCTTCACGGCGTTCTTTCATCTTTTCCTTCCATTGGGCACGGTGTGCATCGGATTCAGCTTTGGTAATTTTTCCATCGCCATCTTTATCAATTTCAGAAAACTTGGTTTTTGCGTGATTCAAAAATTCTTCTTGCGTTACAACCCCATCATTATTCGCGTCATTTTTGGCAAATACACCTTTGGAGTCTTTATCATCCGAAGACTCAGCCAGCACCGGATAAGACGACACAGCCACCAATGCTGTTGCTAATAGAAGATGTTTTTTCATGTCAGATTTCCTTTCAAAAAAATTAAGCCAGAAACATAAATATCATTCAAAATTATGTCGAGCCGTTTGCTTATATGTGGTCATTATAAGACAAATTCAGGCAAAATTAAGCCCTATTCGGCTCAAGCGTCAAAAACACGGTGTGCCGAAGACCGTAAGCCCACCGCCATGTAAATGATGACGCCGATACACCATCCTGCAAACAAGATATATTCCGGGATTCCTAAAATAAAAGAAAGACCAACCATGGCGCATAAACCGGCCAACAGCATGACAAGCAATGTCGTAGATCCTACGGAAAAACCCCGATCCAGAAAACGGTGATGCAGATGATTCCGGTCTGCCGAAAAAGGATGACGTTTATGCCGAATTCTTAGGAAAAATAACATCAAGGCATCAATAACCGGCACCGCCAGTATCCAGATCGCACTCACAGGTGGAAAGGCTTGGGGGATGGCGTGTGTCATTTGAATACAGAACCATCCCAGAATTAACCCCAGCGTCAAAGAACCAGAGTCGCCGAGAAACACAGCGGCTTTTTCTCTGCCGGGATGCCGCATATTGAAATACAAAAAAACCATCAGCGGCACCAGCAAACACAGTATTCCAATGACAGACGTCCCTGCATAAAACTTCACACAGATGAGGGAGAGAAGAAGGATAAACGTGACGCCGCCGGCTAATCCATCAAGTCCATCCATCATATTCAGGGCATTCATCATCATCACAAGACAGGCAATGGTAAAGGGCACAGCTGCCCATCCCAAATAAATGTCCCCCGTGCCCAAAATATTACCGAGTGAGACAATCGTACTCTCCCCCGCCAGAACCACCAAGGCGGCCACAAAAATTTGAATCGCAAATTTAAGGCCGGCACGCATATTCATGCGGTCATCCACGACCCCCATGAGCAAAAGAAGTATAATCCCGGTAAGCAACGCCCAATCCTGAACGGCATTGGGTTGGCAAAGCGTATAAAGAATCATAAATACGGGAATAATCACAAGGCCGCCAATGGGCGGAACGGCACCTTGATGTTGTTTGCGTCCGCCGGGGCGGTCAATAAACCGAAATTTCAGCGCCCATTTACGCCCCCACATAAACGCCAGAAACGTGAGCCCTGCCCCCGTCAATAAAATCACTATTTGTAAAAATGAAAAAACCATGATCAGCCAGAGCATGGCATAAGCCGCCCCGGTGATCAATCAATCTACATACAAAAAAGGGTTAGCGATTCAGCGCTTCGGGCAATTCATCATACAGCAGATTATACACATCATCCCCGAACGCAAAAACGGACGCCGCAATAGCCACGGCGATGCCGGCAGCAATCAAGCCATATTCAATGGCTGTGGCTCCTTTTTGGCTAAAACACCATATACATATGGCTTGGAACATTGGGTATCTTTCTTAAAAAAATATGCCCATATTTTTTATCATATCATGAAACCGGGTTCATATTCCGTTTATTTTCCATCAAATTTGAAATGATCTTATGAACGGCTAAAAAAGCGGTCGGGGGAGAGGGCAGATAAAGTATCCGAAGGCAAGCAAATGACGCCCCCCCGCAAAAGGTCGGCTAGATAATGCCCGCCCATCAGGGTTGAGATCAATCCATGCGACCCATGCGCTAACGACAGATATACGTTATCCTCTTTTTTCCCAATCACAGGGAAACGATCACGCGATGAACATCTGAGCGCCGCTCGCGCGCTCTCAGGTTGCAATAACCCCAGTGAGGGAATAGCTTGATTCAATTTGGCGATATTTCCCTGATCGTCTTCAGGCATGATATCTGTATGCGTAAGCCATCTTTGAAAACTCGAGCCCACCACATGCCCTTCATCATGTGCAGAAGATATATACCCCCCATAACATAAATTGGTGCGGAGTTTACGGCTGATCGCATTGGCGCACGCATGCGTAATTTGCCCCCTGACCGAATGTATCGGGAGATCGGGATACATATCCAGCGCATCAACCGCCTGACATAAAAGAACGGCATCGGCTTTCAGACCTTGCATATTTGTAACCGGATAGTCTGTCCGGATATCCACGTCCTGTGTATAAAAACGGCAGAGATCAGGCGGGGAGAGCGACCCGGCATCCGGTAAAAATAAAGCACTATGATCGATTTGAACCCCCGATATGTCTGATGATTCAGCCGGATTTAACAAGATCATATGATCGGGATCCCAGCCCCAGTGATCGATTGTCCGGGAGAGTTTTTTTTGTTTGTCGGCATCACTCAGTAAATGAAGCGTACCCGAAGACGGGGTATTTCCACTAGAAAACACGCACGCCATACGCACCATCATGGCATAGGCACTGGTATAAAAATCAGATGAAGAATCCCGGAACGCACTGAAGCGCGGATTATAAAGCCCCCGTCTGTTCCCAGATGCCCCGGATGCTAACTGCGCCGAACGTTCATAAATCGTAGGTGTCATGCCATACAGCCGAAGCGCATACGCACATGCCGATCCCGCCAAGCCTGCGCCAATGATAGCAACTTTTTTCTGCCCCAGAGGCTCAGGCCGCTGACGTCCCTGCCCTGCAAAAACGCCGCGCATCATCTCGCGCTTTAATCCAAACCCCTTGGTTTTTTCAACCTGAAACCCTACCTGTTCAAGTCCCCGGCGCACATGTCCGGCGGCGGTAAACGTGGCAAAACGTGCAGAAGGTACGGATAAACGCGCCATATGCTGATATATCTGATCTGTCCACATATCCGGGTTCTTAGCTGGGGTAAATCCATCCAGAAACCAGGAATCCACATACGCATTCAAACGTGGCAAAGCCCACAACACATCTTCGAAAATCAGGGTCAACGCCACACGCTGATCAAAAACCAAGCGATGAAATCCCGGAACGCGCAGAGGGTATTGCGCACATAACATATCTATTTCCCGCCCGATATGGCCGCGCCAGGGTGCCAGATACCGTGCAATATCCGAGGGCGTCAGCGGATATTTCTCGACCGAGACAAAGTCTAAAAAGGCGCCGGGTTTGGCCGTATCCTGAAAAGATTTCCAGCAGGTCAAAAAATTAAGACCTGTCCCAAACCCTGTTTCGGCAACGGTAAACTGATCCCGTCCCTGCCAGCGATGGGGTAAGTCGTTTCCAGTCATAAATACATGTTGTGTTTCGGCCATACCATCCTGTGCCGAAAAATAAACATCATCAAATTGTACCGAACGCGGGGGAATGTGGGTCATAGGGGTATCATAGCGGGAATAAATATAAAATTCATCTGATCTTGCCTCTTTTCCTTTGGCCGGTAAGGTTTTAAGATCATCAGCATCTTTACGGAGCCTTCAGATGAATAACCCCTTAGATGGAACCTATGTTGTCACCAGCACCACGAATTATGAGGGGCCGCTTGAAAAAAAGAGCGACGGGATAACCGAAATCCGCGATGGTATGACCAAACGCTATGATGATTATCATTGTTTATGGACAAGCCATTTTCAGATCGTAAGTGACACCATGGTGGAAATGACCTCAGTGGCCGACCCCACGGATGCCCATATTGATTTTCTGTTACGCCGCCCGGACGGCTCCCCCACCCGCGATCCTGTGACCTATACCACGCATCTGAAATTGGCTCGCAAAGGGGACAAAATTCAGATGTCTGGACAAATTCATTATGGGGATGAAATTGTCTTTCTGACCTTGCGCAAGACAGGGGCTTAGGCTTTTTTATGAAAGATAGAAAGCATAAGATTATTTTTGTTTTGCCCTCTTTTTCTGCAGGCGGAGCCGAACGTGTTTTAATTTCATTAATGAACGGTTTAAACCGGGAAAATTTTTCGCCTGAATTTATGTGTTTAAAAAAGGACGGCGCTTTGCGTTCGCTTATTACCCCGGATATTCCGGTACACGCCCCGTTCAACTTTCCGAAAGTGATGTTTTCCCTGCCGTATCTATGGTGGATGATCTGGCGCCTTCAGCCAGATACCGTTATCTCCACCATGGCGCATATGAATTTTGCGTTATTAATCGTTCGCTTTTTTCTGCCCCGGCGGATTAAATGTATCGTTCGTGAAGCTATTACACCATCCTATATGCGGGGTATGACCCGTTATCCCGCCTTGATTGAATGGCTTTATCGGGTGTTATACCCGTCTGCCGATATCGTGATCTGCCCGGCACAACTGATTATTGATGAGTTTAAAACGCTCACCGGTCTTAAACCTAAGCGATTTCAATTACTCTATAACCCTGTGCAATTAGATCGTATTCGTGCCCACCTGCCGGCTCCGGCACTAAGCGACGTGCATCAATTCATCTGCGCCGGACGATTGCACCCCCAAAAAGGATATGCCCGGTTGATATCGGCCTTGGCAGACGCGGCCTTTGCTTTTGAATGGCGTCTTGATATCTGGGGGGATGGGGATGAACGGGACGCCTTGCAGAAACTTATTGAGGAAAAGGGTTTAGATCATCACGTTTTCTTGCATGGTTTTACAGACCAGCCGTGGCCAGACATGGCACAGGCCGATGCATTTTTACTTCCCTCGCTCTATGAAGGTTTGCCCAATGTAGCTCTAGAATCTCTGGCCGTAGGAACGCCTGTAATCGCGATGGAAAGCGCGGGCGGCATTGCCGAAATTGCCTCTGCCGCCGGCCCGGGACATGTCGTTGTATGCCCGAATATGAATGACTTCATCCACACCATGGCGCAGGTAATGAAAAAGAAACAATACGGGGAAAATCTGCTGCCGCGGCGTTTTCATCCGGATAATGTCATGAGCGAATTTGAAAAAATGCTGGGCTAAGCGGACAGAACGGGTGCCCACGACGCTTTAGGCATCTCGGGCTGTGATGTCATGGGACTAGCCGCCCCCGGATCTTGAGGCATCTGGTTCAACGCATATCCCATGCGTGACATGATATTTCCGCACACGGGAGATCCAGAAGATACAATGACGGATATACCCATCTCTGATAAAGGCGTGCCAACGGGATGTGTCATGGGGTCGCCTTTCTCAATTCAACATAGGCCAAGGCGGTAAGGCAATCCGGAAAAGGCTGGCCAGCTGGATATTCTACTACCCCCACCTGTGAAGCTTCGGATAGCCGTCTGAACACCTCAGCACATCGAAAAGGAAAATGTGCAATATGTTCATGTCCGGCACGGAATTTAACATCGTCTGGACTAATGGATACGGTATAGCTATCCGCTTGAGGCAGTTTGACCGGCACAACAATCGTCACGCCGTGATCTCTACCCAATAAAAAATCACATTCCGTAAACACGAAATAAGCCTTTCCCCAGCTTTTAGGATAAAGGCAAAAGATTAACATTTCTCAAAAAGGTTATTTTTCCTGTTTTTTGAAGGTCTTAAACGGCCATATCAGTTGCTGAAGAAAGGGGGCGGGCATAGGCTCCGGGATACCGATATCGATGGGGGGGCGCCGGGCTTCATCCCGGAAATACGTGCCGAATATCTGATCCCAGAGCACCAGATTTTCACCATAGTTTTTGTTGCCCTCCCGCAAATCCTGACTATGGTGCCAGCGGTGAAGTTCAGGGGTGTTAAACACCCACGAGATCACCCCAAAGCGCATCTCCACGTTGCAATGGGTGAGAACGCCGATAAAGGCTGTGACCGCCGACACCCAGACAACGACTTCGACGGGAGCCCCTAACAAAATAAGAATAGTCATCGCCGATAAAACCCCCGTCAGGGAATCCACGAAATGAAACCGCCCGGTATTGACCACCCATAGGCGCGTGACCGAATGATGAACCGCGTGAAACCGCCACAACGGATACCATTCATGTGCCAGACGATGCTTCCAATACAGCATGAATTCAGCCGCTATCAGACCCAAAGTCACCTGCCCCCACAAAGGCCATGTCCTGGGCCACAGGCCGCCGTCGGACGCTTCTGACATGGGGGTCAGCAGATGCGTCAGCCCAACCACCCCCGCAAAACTGACGAGGCCTTGAACAAAGCCTTTGTTGAGAATGGTATGTGCAATATTTGCCCCGGTCTGGCCATCTGGCTCATTCCACACCGTTTCATGGGGCATCAGTCGTTCCAAAGCCAACAGGGACATAATCACCAGCGC
>CAZZGO010000026.1:0-16298 GCA_964654245.1 uncultured Pseudobdellovibrionaceae bacterium
CGATCGCCGTATTATCAAAGAAGGCGATCTGGAGTTTAATCAATTTCCTCAAATTCTCGCCTATTGGCGATCCAAGGATGGCCCTTTTGGCGGTAAGATTCCCCATCAATGGAAAACGCTCTACGCACAAATGATCCGGGATCAAGACGCAGCCTAGTGTGCGTTTTCATTATCTGTTAATCAGAAACTCGGTACGTATAAACCTTTAAGGTATAAATAAAATTCTGAATGGCTTCTTCATGATGGGGAACCCATCCTGATATGGGGAATGTATTGCTGATAACAATTGTGCCCGGCTTGAGGTCTTTTTCAAATTTAATACGTAGTTGTTCCATCAAGGGTTGTATCAGATATGTCAGAATGATATCGGCATCCCCCATGTTCACGTCAAAAAAATTCTGAGAAGAGAAGGTCACATTATGATATCCGCCCAGCCATTTTTTAAGACGGGAAAAATATAAAGGGACAGGCGAAATTTCAAACCCCCTGATCTGGACGCGGGGATAGGCCTTGGCCGCCGAGAAGGCTAGAGTCCCCCAACCAGAGCCGAGCTCGAAAACCAGCGGAGCCGGGTGTTCCAAGGTAGAGAGTTCTTGTTTAAGCCGGCGAATCACCGCTTGCCGCATCCAAGGCACGCTGGGCGCGGCACTGACTTTGGCTTTACGGGCATAATATTCCATAGAAATTACGGCCGGGACGGCGATCAGAATGATCAAGCAATAGATGATCTGGATTGTGAGAATCATAAGCCTAATATCACACTCAAAAGAAGGTCTGTGTTTATATGGGGAGGACACAAAGTCCAAGGTGGCATTTATCTACAGTATGTGGTTAAAATATATATGTTATTTGTCATTCTGCCCATAGGCGATCTACCGGTTTCACATGAAGTTTATCGATAAATTTCTGGCTCCTTTTCAGACGGCTCTGCGCCAGTCTTTAGAGACGTTTATTCGTTTGGAAACCAGCGATGACGAAGTCACGATTGTTGCATCGGATGGATCTTTGATCAGTTATTTGAAGGTGGATGGAAGCCGTCAGATTATCGGCGAGCAGGAATATAATTATCTGATTGAGGGGGCCACTATCAAAATCGGGGCACGATATGATCGGTTAGGGCACGCGCTTCAGGTTTATTTTGTTCGTGACCCCAACCGTATCACCTCTCACCTTGAAAATTTGGTCAAGCCATCTCGTGAAACAGCCTATGCCACAGGCATGGAGGTTTCGGATATTTTTGATGAACGGGTCAGGCATTTATCGCGTTTCCTATCCTACGAAGAATGTTATTTTGTGTTGTGGACTCGTCCTTCGGTCATGACCAAAAATGAAATAAAACGGGCGGCCAAGGAATCACAAACGCGAAAATGGCTCCCCGCGGGTTATGCCCAAAATCCACTGGCGGCATTGGATGGATTAAGAACCCGTCATAAAAGCTATGTGGCGGCGGTCATGTCATCTTTGGATGAACTGGGGATCAAGGCGGATGTGATGGAAGCGCATGATGCGCTTCGGGCGGTAAAAAATAACCTTTATCCCACTAAAGCGCATGAAAAATGGAGTGCCTGCCTGCCTGGGGATGTTATCCCGCCGCGCGCGCCGATGTCGACCACGGATATGTCAGAAATTCTCTGGCCGTCCTTGCGTCAGCAAATGGCCCTGGCGGACGCCTATATCATGAATGAAAACACGGTGCGTATTGGTGACTTACTTTGGGCTGGCGCCGATATTGTTCTGGCACCGATGGATCCATCGCCATTTCCCATGTTGTTGAACCGGTTATTTGATGCCAAGGTTCCTTACCGAATATCATTTTTGCTTGAGGGGGGAGGTGCCTATTCGACATCCCTCCGAGCTTTTGCTGCGACGATCTTGGGTGTCACAAACGCCATTAATAAACAGATCAAATATTCGCTTGAAGGTCTTCAGCGGATGGCGCGGAAAGAACCAGTGGTTAGATTGCGTGTGTCAGTTGCCACGTGGGCACCGCGTGATAATCCCCGATTACTTCAAGAACGGCTTTCGAATCTGGTTCAGGCAGTCGAATCCTGGGGGTATTGTCAGGTCTCGGAATTTTCAGGTGATCCGCTGGATTGTGTGATGTCTTCGGCCATGGGCATTCATTGTGCTGGCACCGCCCCCACCGCGATTGCCCCGATGTACGAAGTCATGAAATTAATGCCGTGGCAAAGACCATCTTCTCCTTTCGAAAAGGGAGCCATGCTCTTTCGGACACCGGACGGCAAAGTCTGGCCATACCAAACCGGTACAAACGTGACAACAACATGGTTTGATCTCATGTTCGCCCAGCCGGGGGCGGGTAAATCGGTATTGCTCAACTCGATGAATATGTGTTGCTGTTTAACGCCGGGTCTTTCGCAATTGCCTTTTGTGGCGATGATTGATATTGGGCCGTCGTCGTCGGGTATGATTTCGCTCATCAAAGAAGCCCTGCCTGAAGAGCGGCAACATGAGGCCATGCATTATCGTCTCAGGATGACCAGCGAATATGCGGTGAACCCGTTTGATACTCAGCTAGGGTGCCGGTACCCTTTGATTGATGAACGCAGTTATCTTGTCGAGGTTCTAACGCTTCTTTGTACTGCACCTGGACAAGAGCGGCCCTATGACGGTATCCAGCAATTGGCAGGTCTGGTAGTGGATGAAATGTATCGCTGGCGGGATGATACGGCCGCCAATGCGGAACCGCGCCCTTACTTGCCCCGTTTGGACTATCAGGTGGATGAGGCCTTGCATAAACACAATATCAACCTGCCTTCTGATCCATATTGGTGGGATGTAGTGGATCGTCTTTTTGACATTGACGAAATTCATATGGCCATTCAGGCACAGCGCCATGCGGTGCCCACACTTTCAGATGCGATTGTAGCCTCACGCCGACCCCAGATTAGGTCTTTGCTTGAACAAACAGGTATCGGCACGACATCCGAAAATGTCATCAACGCCTTTGAACGGATGGTGACATCGGCTATTCGTGAATTTCCTATTCTGGCGGGGGTCACGCGGTTTGATGTGTCTGATGCGCGGGTCTGTTCCCTTGATCTGATGGATGTTTCCCCCCAAGGGGATGCGACGGCCGATCGACAGACATCTGTGATGTATCTTCTCGCGCGTCATACATTGGTACGCAATTGGTGGATGGGGTCGGAAATGCTGGGATTCATCCCAGAAAAATACCGCAACTGGCATGAATTGAAACTCCAAAACATCATCGAAACGCCCAAACGGTTATGTTACGATGAATTTCACCGGACAGGTGGATCTCTTTCCGTCCGGGCACAATTGGTACGCGATGTTCGTGAAGGGCGTAAGCGCGGGGTTCAGATTGCGCTGTCCTCACAGTTGCTGGATGACTTTGATCAAGACATGGTCGATCTGGCAACAGGTGTCTGGATTTTGGGGGCGGCCATCTCGGATCAAGCGGTTGATAATATTCGGGAGCGATTTGGATTATCCGAAACAGCCCGCAACATCATCCGGTTTAAATTGACGGGTCCCAAGGCTGGCGGCGCACCGGTTCTATTTGTACTGGGGACGGTTGAAGGCCGTTACGAACAGTTCCTTTATAATACGTTGGGGCCTATTGAAATATGGGCGTTGTCCACCTCATCTGAAGATGTGGCTATTCGCTCCCGTCTCTATCAAAAACTGGGGGCACATCGGGCGCGGCAAATGCTGGCGGCGAACTTCCCTTCAGGAAGTGCCAGAAATGAAATCAAACGACGGATTGTGTCTTTGACTGAATCAGGCGAAGCACGATCATCAGCCATGTCCCAGGTGATTGATGCGATCGTTGATCAATTGGTGGTGGCATCCAGTAAAACCATTGAGCTACAAAAAGAAGATATGGTTGTTCAATCTGTGGCCAATCCGTCGGCGCCCACATCGGCGATTAGTGCGGCACCTTCATCTTCAGATAAACCCGCATGACCGTGACCGGACAAAACGCGCCGCCTTCGGATCAGGCGTTAGATGAAGACATGCCTGTCAAAGTCTGGCGCCGTGGCCGTATCATGGCGGCAGGATGGGTTGTGGGGTTGATCTTGGTTATTCTTTTGGGTTTTGCCGCCTGCCAGCCCCGTCAGGGTACCATATATCTGGGTATATGTAGTGCCTTTCTGGAACAACAGGTTGCCTACCCTGAAAGTATGCGCCGTGTATCGGTCGAACAATATCCCAGCTCCGTTAGAATTTACTTCACCCAGATTGATTCATTCGGTCAGTTTAAACTCGAAATGATGGAATGTGCGTTCAAGAACGATCCGCAAAAAGGATTGATTGTGGATCGCGCTCTGTATAACCGTCAGGATATGGATAAGGCCATATTGGATAAATTCAATGTGTCGATTGGATCCATTGTGGCATCAGAACCTGATTTGACTCTACCACCAACACTACCCAGTGAAATTGAAAATTTTAAAATCACGGAATAACTCAATTAAAGTCCTGACGCATATTTCATCAAAAAACGTTTAGCGGGTTTAACAGATTGGATCATTTTTAATCCTGCTTTACGTATCAGACCAAAAGACTTCGAGGGATGGGCAAATATTCTGTTTAAAATATCTGTCGCCCCCGCCATCATCATATTATCAAACCGGCGTCTTTGTTCGTATGCTGATAGTAACTGGGACGTGCCGATATCATCTCCCTGCTTATGAGCCGTGATAATCAATTCATACAGTGAAAGTATATCTCTAAACCCTAAATTCAATCCCTGTCCTGCGATCGGGTGAATACCATGAGCGGCATCGGCGATTAAGGCCATGCGTGTGCCGGTATATCGATGGGCATGAATAAACCCCAGGGCATATATGACAGGTTTAGAAATGACCTTAATTCGTCCATACGATTTCGGAACCAAGGCTTGAAGTCCGGCCTCAAAAATCTCAATCTTTTCAATTTTTTTTGTCTTTTGACGCGTATGCCGAGACCAGACAACCGCCGATCGATGACGTCCGTTATCATCATTTGGCATCGGAAGCAGGGCGAAAGGGCCTTCCGGCCTAAAATTTTCGACCGCTTTAAAATGGTGAGGATTCTCATGAGAGATCATGCAGACATGCGCGGACTGGCGGTATGACCATTCCCGAACGCCAATATTCATCCACTCCCGGGTAAAAGAAGAACGACCATCTGCACCGACGATTAACTTGGCAGAAAAACAGGTACCAGAAGAAGTTTTGACCTGTACATGGTCAGACAGAACCTCGAAATCGATCACGCGCGTTGAGGATAGTAGATCAACAGAGTCTAAAGATTCGATTTTTTGATAAAGTGCCCGGCGTAGGAACCTGTTTTCGATGATATAGCCAAACGCATCAATATTAATATCGTGTGATAAAAAGTTCAGTAGGATAGGAGATGACCCTTCGCTGATATCAATATGGCGGATAGGGCACATATCCTTGTCTGATAAAAAATCAGTGACGCCGAATTGTTCCAGGGCGCGGTATGACCCCAGAGATATCGCAATGGTTCGGTCGTCATAAGATTGCGTGACCATATGGGCAGGGTCTTCGCGCTCCAGACACAAAACGGAAATACCAGCACTACCTAATCCGGCGGCAAAGCTCAGGCCGGAAAGTCCGCCGCCGACGATGATCACATCATATGATTTATTTTTGCGGTGCGTTTTTTTGTGGTTACGGGTCATAAAAAATCGGCTTTCTATCGCAGATGATAGAAAGCCGAAGATATAGCGCGAAAATAAACCTATCCCTAGCTAAATTTAATCCCGTAAGCGGCGATCCCCAACGTGGCCTGAATGGCATTCAGAACAGGCCCTAAATTGACGGCCAAGGCGCCCCCTAAGAGGTGTGTTACCCCTGCCATCATTGAGGCTTGGCTATCGCCCTCGGCGATGCCGCGCATGATGAAGAAACCACGTAGGAAGCTGATCCAGCCTAAAATGGCCACAAAAGCAATAATCGCGGCGATCACCGCATTGGCGCGTTTCCCCCCATCTGCCAATCCTTCGACATATTGAAGCTCCCCTTTGCTGGTGACAACCGAGGTATCAAACATCGAACTGGAGAATGCACCCATTAATTCAGGACTGGCCAAAAGCGCGCCGCCCATTAGAAACGTCATGATCGTGCCCATACCGGCAGGTCCTCTCGGGCCATCCTGCTCGCTCTTGAGCAGTCGAGAAATACCAAGCATCACTAAAATGATCCCGGCAAGGTAGGCAAAAACACTCATGAACGACATCAGATGCTGTCCGATGTCTTTCATTAATTTGACCAGCATGGCATCTAGCCCACTGCCGGCGGCACCGGAATATAAAAATCCTGTAAAAGATTGAGTTTCCAATCCCGGATCAAAGGTAGAACGGGCCGCCGTCAAAACCGTGGGAAGCGCAAAAAAAGCCCCCCCTGCCGCAAAACGCTTGACGGAGTCCCAGATCGAGACATTCCCCGGACTATCGACATGTTGTTTTAATTTGTAAATCGCGGCAATCCCGAAAAATAAGCCAAAAAGATAACTGAAGGCGGTGAATAAGCCCGGCACTAATTCTAAAGATGTTCCGGCATTTTCGATGGCTTTGCCCAAAGTTCCTGATCCTCCGGCGGGTGCCGCCGCAGGGCTGGGTTGTGCCAATGCGGCATCTGCCGAAATGAGAACACAAAAACTGGTGAGATAGAAAAAAGCTAACTCTCTGATATTCTTGATCATTTTAAGCCTCAAGGGTTACCTATTCTTAGTATATCACAAGGCCGTCAAAGAATAAAAATTTGAGTGATTTCAAAGGGTTGAATTACAGAGCACGCGTCCTGTTTTTTAAGAAACCGGCGCGTTGACCTTAGCGGGGAGATCGGCCGCAATCGGTTCATCATCAATCATTTCAATCATGCCGCCCGGCTGAACGGCGAAATTGGCGATGAACAAGGCGTTTGAATAAAAAACGACCGCATCACACAAATAAAAGCCTTTTTCGTTACGCCCCTCATAAGTCGCCGGGCGAACCGTTCCTTCAATCACTGACCGGGTTTTATCATCCATATTTTTGGGCATATAGGGGTCGGACATGCTTTCGGCGATCAAGAACGGTCCTTCTTCTCCGCGAACAAAGAAACAGAAAAAACGCAAATACTCCAATACGTTATCTTCTGTAACTTTGATGGGTGCCTTTTGATTCACTTCGTGGATCGGGGGGGATGTCCCATTCAGCCAATACAGGTTTCCCTGATCGGTGAGGTAATAAAGGGTGAGTTCTTTGGGCGTCCAGGCCGGGTCTTTGACCCGGATTAGGGCCACACTTTCATAAAAAGGAAGCGTTCGCCAGTGAACCTGCGTGCTTTGTGGGCTGACCTTATGTTTGCCGCCCACAGGGTTGATTTGATCCAAAAACCCGGCCAACTCCTCTCCGGTGACGGCGGTCCAGTTCTGATCGACATACATGAGGAAAGGCCTTTATTTCTTGTTTAAGTGATTGATAATCAAATATTCTAACGTAATGAAAGACTATATTGCCAGTCCTAACGCGAATCGCAAGAAAAAATGATGCCGGATGCCCTTTACAAATTGACATCCCGGTTCAGACCCCGTATAACCGCCCCATCATTTTAATAAATATTTTGGAAATTTAGACCATGAAACGCACCTATCAACCCAGCAAGCTGATCCGCAAACGTCGCCACGGCTTCAGAGCCCGTATGGCAACCAAAAACGGCCGTCAGGTTCTGGCGCGCCGCAGAGCCCATGGCCGCAAACGCCTTTGTGCCTAGGCTTGTTTAGGGGATATCGGTCACGGTATCCACATGATGGCAGAAATCCATACACCTAATATTCAGATCGACCGCTTGAAAAAGCGGTCTGATTTTTTGCGCCTTCAACAATCCGGTACCAAATGGATTGCTAAATCCATGATTGTGCAATGTGCCCCTTCCGCGGGGGGGCCAGCTGGCCAGATTCGTGTTGGTTTTACCGTGACGAAAAAAACATTCCCCCGGGCTGTTGACCGCAACCGCGTGCGCCGACGGTTAAAAGAGGCCGTTCAAAAGGCTTTTTTAACACCTCGTGTTCCGGGATATGACTATGTCGTGATTGGCCGAACAGAAGCTTTGGCCAAAGACTTCCCAGGCTTGATCTCTGATTTGACCTGGTGTTTAAGGAAATTACATGCTCAAAAGCCTGATTAAAGGGTATCGGTTTTTAATCTCTCCGCTGTTTGGTGGAACCTGCCGCTTTCATCCGACATGTTCCTCCTATGCCTTAGAGGCGATTGAAACCCACGGGCAGGTCAAAGGGGTGTGGCTGTCGGTACGGCGTCTCTTAAGGTGCCATCCGTGGCATCAAGGCGACTATGTGGATCCTGTCCCGCCCTGTGAAGGCTCAGCCTTCAGGCGTCAATCCACCAAGATTGATTGATCGACACACGCCGATCCGCTATAAACGCCCCTGAATTCAAACATGTCAGGAATATTATGAATCCGAATGAAAAAATGCACCCCGGTGATATCCGCAATCTGATCGTTTTTATGGCGGTCTCGATATTATTGTGGCTCTCCTATGACCATTTTATCATCAAGCCACATTCTGAAGCTTTGCAAGCACAGCAATCAGCGATGATCCAGGCGGCGCAAACACCACAGGCTCTTCAGGAAAAAGAACGTCCCAGAGCCGAAGTGATTTCTGCCAGCAAGCGTATCCCGATTAAAAATCAAGAACTAACCGGAACTCTCAACCTAACCGGCGGGCGGATTGATGATCTCTCCCTCACCCAATATTTCCGCAAGGTTGATAAAAAAGAAACGGTGACGTTGCTATCCCCCTCTGGCGGGCCTTTTCCACGTTATGCCGAATTTGGATGGGTGCCGGTGACAGATTCAAAAATATCCCTTCCAGATGCAGACACCGTCTGGCAAGCCGTTTCTGGCACAGCACTGACGCCGACCACACCGGTGACGTTACGCTGGAGCAACGGTCAGGGACTGACATTTGAAAAAATATTTTCGCTGGATGAAAATTATGGGTTCACGGTTGTTCAGCGCATTAAAAATCAGGGAAGTGCCGCCGTGACATTGTCTCCTTATGCGTTGGTCACCGAACATGGTTTGCCTGAGGAATTTCAAGGAAATGCTATCGTACATGAAGGCCCGCTCGGGTATGTGGATGGAGAACTGGTGGAACATGGCTATGGTGGCTTGGCCGAAACGGGGCGTGATGTACGTGAATCAACGTCCGGATGGGCGGGAATCACCCATAAATACTGGCTGACAGCATTGGTGCCAGATCAAAAAGAAAATATGACGTATCGCTTTGCTTTTACGCCTAAAAAAACCGTGCATGGCAAAGATAAATATCAAGCCGATATTCTGGGAACGGCGCGGACGATCACGCCGGGTGAAACGGCCGAATTTTCACTCAAAATGTTTTCAGGTGTTAAAAAAGTCGAACAACTTGAAAACTATGAAAAACTATGGGGTGTCACGCATCTTGATCTCGCGGTTGATTTTGGCTTGCTCTATTTTTTGACGCGGCCGTTCTTTTTTGTGCTGAATACTTTTTACGGCTGGGTGGGCAATTTTGGTATTGCGATCCTGATGTTTACCGTTGTTCTTCGGATATGCGTATTTCCGCTGGCGAATACATCTTTTCGTTCCTTTGCCAAACTTAAACAGATTTCGCCGGCCATGTACGAACTGCGTGAAAAATATAAAGACGATCGGCCAAAACTTCAGCAGGAACTAGTGGCTTTGTATCAACGGGAAAAAGTCAACCCGATGGCGGGATGTCTGCCGATTTTAATTCAAATCCCGATCTTCTTTGCATTGTTTAAAGTGTTATCCGTCACGATTGAAATGCGCCATGCGCCCTTTTTTGGCTGGATTCAGGATTTATCTGCGCCAGATCCCACGACCATTTTTAATCTGTTTGGGCTTATCAACTGGAATCCGCCTTCGGCACTCATGATTGGCATATGGCCGTGTCTGATGTTGATTTCCATGTTGATTCAAAAATCATTAAACCCGACGCCTGATGATAAAGTACAGGCCGTCATGCTGGCCATTATGCCGTGGTTCATGACATATATTCTGGCTAAATTTGCCTGCGGTCTTGTGATTTACTGGACGTTCAACAATATTCTCTCCACGGTTCAGCAATATATCATCATGCGTTCGATGGGTGTTGAAGTTAAATTCTTTGGTAAGAACAAGGCAAAATCATCAGATTTGTTATCTTCAATTGTACCGGATGAAACACCGTCTAAGACGCCGGATACGCCATCTTCCTCCGAAGAAAACGGAGAGCCGAAAAACATCTCCGCCCCTAAACCCAAAAAGAAAAAGAAGAAATAGACAACGCCATGCCCCATTTTACGCCAGAACAACTGGAATCTGCGCGTAAGTTATTCGCAGGGCCTTGTGATTTTTTTTGGGGGGCGAGTGCGCCAGATAATCTGCCGCCCATGGAATATCCTGAAATCGCCTTGGCTGGCCGCTCGAATGTGGGCAAATCATCCTTAATTAATGCGCTGACGAACCGGCTTACACTGGCGCGTACGTCGGATACGCCTGGCCGTACCCAGCAACTGAATTTTTTTAATCTGGGTCAAAAACTGGCTTTGGTGGATATGCCGGGTTATGGCTATGCTAAAGTGTCAAAACAACAACGTCAGCAATGGGATGATCTTATTTTTTCCTATCTGCGCGGACGATCGACATTGCGATTTGTGCTGTTGCTGGTGGATGGTCGGCATGGTCTAAAGGATGTTGATTTGCACGTGATGGATTTATTGGATAAGGCCGCTGTGAATTACCGTCTTGTGTTTACCAAATCTGATAAATCAAGTGTATCTGATCTGGACAAGATGATATCCGTGACAGGTCAAACGTTAAAAAAACATCCGGCTGCCTATCCGGAAATCGTAACAACCAGTTCAGATACCGGGGCAGGTATTGAAACTTTGCGCGCGATTATTAGCGAGATTCAATAACAGTAAAAAAGCTCCAGATATCCCCGGCTGTATTACTCACGCACAAAGCAATTTTCTGATCACATCCAGCACAAATCGCCGAAGTGAAATCAGCATTGGCACCGCCCGTATGCAGGGTTGTATCAATCAGATAATCCCTTAAATTACCGCTTCCGCCAATGGCAGGTATGACATCGCTTCCGGTTAAGTCCTTATTGATTTTGGCACACAAAGGCTGGCTGATCTGATGCGCGACCAAAAGCACATCTTGAGCCGGCGTGCCAGACCACCCCACATTGTTAAATCGTCCCATATACCATCCCGGCGCCGGGTCGGTATCCGTACCCGTAAAAATCTTAGGATCGATATTGCCCGGATTAAGGCCACCTCCTTCTGGGTGGAATACTTTATGAATATGGCTTCCGGTATCATAACTGGCCACGTTCGGTAGAAAAAATTGTAGATCATCCACGCTGGAACCTGACATGATCATTTTATTCACCGCATCCTGTGCCGATGCGGCATAAGATCTCATCCGCGTGGTTTCAAAATTTAACATGTCTTCGGTCATGCTTTCGCCGCTACTGCGTTCATTTTGGCGGCTTAACAGCATGGTTAACGCGCCCAGTAACGCCAGCGCGATCAAGATATAGATCAGGGCGTTTCCTTTTTCAGACTGACGATGCCGGGACATGCGAGGTGTTCTCCTTGCGTTCTGAGGACAGGACGTTCTATAGTCAATCATTATATACCATGAAATACGCTTTTTCACTGTCTGAAATCACTCTGGATCCTCTTTCCCTGATCGTGGGGGCGGCGGCAGGGTTTTTATGTGCGTGCCTTTTATCTTTGGGCTGGGTGATGGTGCAAGTTAAAAAACGCGCCGAACTTGAAGCGCGGGTTATGGCCGAAAAATCAGCCATGGATGACCATTTCCGTGTTCTGGCACAGCAAGCCCTTCAGACGAATTCAGAACAATTTTTATTCATGGCGCAGGAAAAATTAAAATCCGCGCAAGGCGATGTCCGCCATGATTTGGATAAACGCACACAATCTATCTCTGACATGGTCAAACCTGTTGAATCCGTGCTTTCACAATTAAAATCGGCGGTGGATCAACTTCAGGGAACGGGCACCACCATCCGTCAGGATATGCAGGCTCTGGCCAAAGAAACGGCGCGGTTGACAGGGGCTTTGAAGAACCCGGCCGCGCAAGGGAAGTGGGGAGAGTTTGTCCTCGAGCGTTTGCTGGACAAGGCGAACTTGATCAAAGGTATTCATTACGAAACACAGGTGTCCTTACCCGGGGAAGAAGGCGCTCGCGCCCGGCCGGATGCCGTGATCTCTCTCTCGGACGGGTTTCATATTATTGTGGATGCCAAGGCCCCTATTTCTGAATTCATTGTCCGGTTGGATGACGATTTATCGGAATCAGACCGCGCTGATATTCACATGAATATGGCGCGCACCGTACGACAGCACGTCAAGGCGCTATCGGCGCGTGGGTATCATCAAAAGATGGCCTCTCCTGATTTCGTCGTTTTATTTTTGCCCTCTGAACAGGTTTTTTCGGCGGCCTTGATGGCCGATCCGCATTTGGTTGATTATGCGGCAGAACATCAAGTCGTGATTGCCTCGCCGACCCTCATGCTCTCCCTTTTAAGGGTCGTGGGCTTAAGTTGGCGTCAGGTAGAACTGGCCAAAAATGCGCAGGATATTTCGCGTCTGGGGGGGGAATTATTTGAACGTATGACATCTTTCACCACGCATATGGCCAAAATCGGAAAAGGTCTGGAAGGCGCACTTGGATTCTACAACAAAGCCGTCGGAGTTTTAGAATCCCGTGTTCTGGTCAGTGCCCGTAAGCTAAAAGACCTTCAGGTGAGCGTAACATCTGCCGATATCGAGAGCCCGGTGATGATTGATACGGCGCCTCGGTCTTTGACTTTGCCTGAAAATACGCTAGATACTGATGCAGACGATACAACAAAACGCTATGGTTGATACTTATAAAATTATCATTGTGCCGGACCCGGTACTTCGTGACAAAGCACAGCCTGTCGAAGGCATAACTGATGAGTTGCGAACCCAGATGGACCGGATGCTCGCCACCATGTACGAAGCCCCCGGCATTGGTCTTGCGGCTAATCAGGTGGGCTTGTTAAATCGTGTGGTAGTCATGGATATCGCCCAGCGCGAAGATCCCGGCACGCGCCGTCCTATCTGCATGATCAATCCAGAAATTATCTGGACATCTGAGGAGCCCAGTATATGGGAAGAAGGTTGTCTTTCAATTCCCGGACAATATGCCGAAGTTCAACGGCCAAAGGCGGTTCGCGTTAAATATATCGGATATGATGGCACGCCCCATGAAGATTATTTTGAAAATCTGGGCGCACATTGCGTTCAACATGAGATCGATCATCTGAATGGTGTGTTGTTTGTGGATTATCTGTCATCGCTTAAACGCAATATGATTTTAAAGAAAGTCGAAAAAGCACAGCGTGCAGAAACGGTACTGTGATGTCCGTGAACAGGCTTCGTGTGGTATTTATGGGGACGCCTGATGTTGTGGTGCCAGTGCTTGACGCCCTTTATGCGTGCTCTTGTATTGATATGGTGGGGGTCTATACCCAACCGCCCCGACCAAAATCGAGAGGGAATCAGGTTCAGTTTTCCCCGGTTCACCTCTGGGCGCAGGAAAGACAGATTCCTGTTTATTATCCGTTAAATTTCAAGAACGAACAAGATATTGAAGATTTTAAAAATCTGCGTCTTGATGTGGCTGTTGTGGCAGGATATGGCCTGTTATTGCCAGAGCCAATCTTAAAAACACCCCGTCAGGGATGTTTGAATATACATCCCTCTATTTTGCCGCGCTGGCGTGGGCCATCGCCTATTCAATATACAATTTTATCCGGGGACAGGCAGACAGGTGTTTCAACCATGATTTTGGATCGTGGGATGGATACCGGAAATGTGATCGATCAAAAAATCATTCCGCTGGATCTTACAGAAACGGCGCCCCAGCTCAATAATATTCTCTGGCACATGGGTGCAGAGATGATGTGCCAAACGCTTATGCAGATCAGCCGAGGTGAGCCCTTAGTGTCAACGCCTCAGCCTTCCTCGGGCGTCACCTACAGCAAACTTTTGAAAAAAGAAGAAGGCCGAATCGATTGGCACCGCCCTGCCTCAGAGATTGACGCCCAGATCCGTGCGCTGACGCCATGGCCGGGGACATATTGTGAAAATGGTTTGGGGGCGCGATTTAAAATTATTTCTGCCGTCATTCCCGGATCAAAATTTGCGCCCGTATCTCCTATCCCTGGTACCATTTTAGATACGGCCGGCCATATTCAATGTGGTAATCAGAGTATTCTTCAGATTTTGAAAATTCAGCCTGATAATAAAAAACCCATGGATATAGCCTCGGCGATCAATGGGGGATATCTACAGGTGGGACACCCGTTATGACGACGCGGTGGAAATTGACCATAGAATATGACGGTAGTGATTATTCGGGCTGGCAACGTCAGGAATCAGGTATCAAGTCGGTTCAAGAAGATATTGAAACAGCCATCACCAAATTTTGTGGTCAGGATATCCGTCTTCATGTGGCCGGTCGCACGGATGCCGGCGTTCATGCCCGGGGTCAGGTTGCCCATTTTGACTTGGATTACGGTGCGCGGTCTTTAACAGGGTTCGAGCTGGCAAAAGCGTTAAATGCGCATTTGAAGCCTGCGCGGGTCGCGATTTTGAGAGCAGAAGCGGTGCCACCCGACTTTCATGCCCGATTTTCGGCCAAAAATAAATTATATACGTATCGTTTGATCTGCCGGAGCGCCCCGCCCGCGTTAGATCAGGGATTGGCATGGACCATGCCACATATTCTGGATGTGCCCGCGATGTCAGAGGCCGCACAGGTTCTATTGGGTCAACATGATTTTTCAACCTTTCGTGATTCAAATTGTCAGGCCAAATCCCCTATTAAAACATTGGATCGCTTTGATTTTGACACTCGAATCTATGACCTATCCGGCGGTGTTGAGATTTTGTGCCACGTTGAAGGACGCTCTTTTTTGCATCATCAGGTACGGAATATGGTGGGAACGCTCACGCTGGTCGGTAAAGGAAAATGGACCGCCCAAGATATGGCCGAAGCATTGGCCGCCCGTGATCGGACACGGGGCGGGATGACAGCCCCGGCGCAAGGGCTTTATCTGGTTCGGGTTGATTATTAGGAAATAAAAAACCCCTTCGTGCGAGGGGTCACACGAAGGGGCGAGATATCAGGGTTTCCGAGGGGGAAAGGAAGAAACCCTGAGTTAAACCGGATCTTTCTGAGTACCCATATATTGTTGCACCATCATCATGGATAGCCACGCATCCAAGGGAATATGGGCTGTTTTCTTCCAGCGTTTTTTCTGGGCGGTATTCAATGTATGTGCCACCAACTTCTCAGCGCAGTCGCGTGATCCGCATAAACGTTCACCATATTTCATTAAATCGGAAACATGGGGGGCAAATTCAATATCGGCAATTATCTGTGTCATGGCATTTGTTCCTACTTAAAAATAAATGTAGGAGCCAATTGCAGAAGGGAAAGGGTGAAAAAGTGATGATTTCGTGATTTATTAAGGCAAAATCATGTCATCTTGAAATAACGTACGATTATCTCATGATAGATATCGGTCAGTTGGTGCAGGATATCGATGTCGATATGTTCATCGACATGATGAATGGTTTTGCTTAAGGCGCCAAATTCCACAACTGGGCAATAACGCGAAATAAACCGGGCATCTGATGTGCCGCCGCCCGTATTCCCTTGTGTGTTTTGTCCGGTTTTTTCCCGAATAACCGACAATACCAGATCGATCCAGGGACCCGGCGGTGTCCGGAAACTTTCCGCATTCCCCCAAAGCCTGACATCATATGGCACATGTACCTGATTCAAAAGGTCGTGAATTTTTTGTTTGAGGCTATCTGACGTCCACTGGTCATTAAACCGGATATTAAAAAAGGCTTCGGCTTTGGCCGGGATGATGTTCATGGCCTTATTCCCGACATCCACGGTGGTGATTTCAAGATTTGTGGCCGGAAAAAATTCATTGCCTGTATCAAAAACATGCGACGTTAAGGCAGAGAGCAGACGTATGAGTTTGGGCACAGGGTTATCGGCGAAATGGGGGTTGGCCACATGCCCTTGCTTGCCAGTCACGACGAGATGACCGTTCAGCGAGCCACGCCGCCCCACCCGCACCGATTCGCCAAAGAGCGAAGGGTTGCTGGGTTCCCCCACCAAACACACATCCGGGATATGTCCGTGATGTGACATCCATTCTAATACACGCAC
>CAZZGO010000027.1:0-15987 GCA_964654245.1 uncultured Pseudobdellovibrionaceae bacterium
AAAGCCTTGGCTTCGCCTGCCAGTTTTTCGGCCACACCAGGGCCGCGCCGGGCAATTCCCCCCGTTTGCTTAAGGGTATCAGAGGGCTTGCCTTTGTCCGAAAACGGCGATTTTTTGTCGGTGATCGCCATTTTACAATGCCCCACCCATTAATCCGCCCATCATACTGTCCATGCTCATATTCATGACCGTCAGCGCAAAAATTGCGCTCCCAAAAGCGATAACCAGATACACACCCGTCAAGGCGAACGCCAACCAGACAATAAGCGAGTGTTTCGTTTTAGCAGATTGCGCGCGCATTTCGGCAATCGTCTCCATGATGGTAGCAACTTGTCCCAGATCAGACAAGGTGGCTAATTCCATTCGTTCATTATGTTTGAGCGGTTCCCGGTCAAGAGCCGCGCCCAGAGTAATCCCGCGCTCAAGGTCGCTGTTCGTTTTCAGCCAATATTCGGTCACTTCCGGGAAGGTTGTGGCTTCAGAAGCCTGTTTCAAAGCCACGTTAATCGGCACCAGCCCCTTGAGCATCCGGCAACAGGCCAACATGGAATCAGCAAAACCCAGATCCCGCAGATAGGAGCCGATCAACGGAATGCTTCGGACAATCCGCGCGGTTGGCCAATCTTTTTTACCCCGGTTCATAAAAAAGGAGATAATCGTCCAAATCATGAACGCCCCCATAGCAAATGCCGAATAGATCAGAATATCCCAGGTCAGTTCGAGATTGCCGACAACCACTTCGAATTTGGCCTTTTCAACCGGGTCAGTCGGGGCGTTACCTTTAAACCAGCCCAACACCATGTCCTTCCCAAAGAAAAGTGATTGCACAATCGTAATCACGTCAAACCCCAGCCAGCCCATCGTCCCCATAATCGCCCGGGTGTTTTTCTTTTTCTGCGTAATAGAATGAATGGCGTGGGGGATACCTTCTTCCAATTTATTGGCTTTCTCGCTGGCCGATAAAATCGCCAATGTTCCGGCATCAAAAACCTGCAATGATTTCAGGGCATCAATAACCCCGAGCCCCCGTGCCAAGGCCTCGCGGGCGGGTGCCAGAATGTTCTGACGCATGGGATTGGTTTCCGCCTGAATAATTTTCCACATGGCCACGCCCGGAGAGGTGGACGTGGAACGAAACTGAATACCGCGTAATAATTGAACCTGCCACCATCCAGAACGCGCCAACAGCCGCTCAAGCGGTGAGCGGTCATGCGGGCGAATGGATAAAGGAAACCCCCCTTTTTTGAACACGGCATGACGCACATCTTCTTGTGTCGGAAGATAAAACGATTCCATTTTTTTCTTGGGGCCCGACGTCGTATCATAGGCCACTTCAGCAATCCATTGTTGCATAGGTTAGCCCTTTGTTATGATTCCATATATGACAGTGCCGATTTTGGATCCACGAGGCCGCTGAGCACCAGATCAATCAACCCTTCTTTTCGGGTATGAACGATGACACCTTCTTCGTGCGCCATTTTGTGAACATTGTCCAGCAAGGCTTCGTAAATGGCATTACGTTGACCCGGCCCCAACGTAATCAAGATTGCATCCAGCAACAATGTTCTGCCCGTAATGCCCGTGCGGTTGCATAAATCACATCCGGCGCTGTTATGTGTTCTGATTTTTTCTTCGCCGCTGAACCCAAATTCTGCCAATTCTTCTGGTTTCAGAAAATCCCCGGCCGTTGTGTGATGCGCACATCCCTGACACAGCGTTCTCACAAGACGCTGATTTAAAATCGCCCGAACCTGTTGGGATAAGGTAAAGGTTGAAGATCTCTCCCGCGCGACGGGCATGAGGGATCGCAATCGTTCAAATGTTTGAAGCGCCGTATCCGCGTGAACGGTTGAAATCACGGTATGGCCTGATTCAGCCGCACGAAGGGATGTTTCCACCGTATCGGCATCACGCATCTCCCCGATGATGATATAATCAGGATCATGACGCATCGCGGCGCGGATCAGGTCTGGGAATTCCCCGCCCTTCATACCCGGGCGCACCTGCCATTGGGTGGCATACCGAAGTTCATATTCAATCGGGTCTTCGATGGATAAAACATGTTTACGGCGGCGGTCAATTTGCTGAACGCACGCATACAGCGTTGTTGTTTTACCGGAACCTGTGGGGCCGGAGAGTAAAATCAACCCCCCACCGCCTTTGATTTCCGGTGCCAGAAGACTGGCCAGATGATCCGCCACATCCGGATGCCGGCGAAATAATTCATCAAATCCTTTAAGTGCCGCCCGGTCGAGCAAGCGCAGAGTGAGTTTTTCACCATCCTGACCTTGGGGCCCTGCGGCCACCCGGACGTCAATCGAACGTCCCTGCCACATAAACCCAAAACGCCCATCCTTAGGGGTCACCCGATCCCCGAAGTTCAAACCCGCATCGCGCTTCAGCAAGGTGGTCAAACGTGCCATGGCTTCAGACGGGAGCAAATGCATCGGGATCAAATCGCCATCAATGCGGTATTTGATCCAGTTAGGAGAGTCAGCAATAGAATCCTGCACCAAATGAATATCGGATGCGCGCATTTGCAGGGCTTCGGCCAACATATCCCGTTGAAATTGGTTCAAAAGAAGGCCGTTATCGGTATCCCCAAGCCACATAGAGAGTGTCTTTTCACAGCGATCCGCCGAAAGATCATGAACGGAGCGTAAAGTCTCCAGCAATTCGCCGCGATCCCACATTTCGACCATGATCCGGTCAATACGAAACCGGCTTCGAAGAACGGCTGACTTAAGTGTTTCAAGCTGGCGATCATTGAGATCATTGAGCGAGGCAATTTTTAAAATACCATCCGCTAGACCAATTAAGTGAATACCAATCGGAAGCCATGTTTGCACCGGAAGAACAGAGCGCAACTGATCGCCTGTCGCGCGGTCTCTTACCCCTTCTTCACCCTGTTCGGATTCCGATACCGCGCCTGCCATGTCGAGCAATTGTTCCGTCGATCGGGAAACACCCTGCTCCAGGAACAAGCTTCGCTCTCGTTTGACCATGTCGAGATAACGTTCTCTACCCTCGGCCTGACGTGATTTTCGGCGGTCTGATTTCCGGCGATCCATGCCTGTGGGTGATTTACCCTGCATGCGGCGGCGATCACGCCCACCGCGCTTTTCTTCCATGACCGCGAAGGTACGATCAAACTCGCTTAACGGGTCTTGCGGGGGCGTTTGATCTGTCATGTCACCCATCAATTAATTGGTTGTTGTACCACCTGTAACAGGGGCGGTAGTACTTGTTCCCCCTGAAGTACTACTCGTACCACTTGATTGTGACCCAGATTGGTTAACAGAAGATGAAGACCCCGTCAGCGACCGATCAAACAGCATCAGTACTTTCTGGCCTTCATGGGTAAATTCAATGGCGCTTTGGCGCATGACAACCGTCCAGAGTACCCCGCCAATGACCGTTTCATCCCCATCAAAGACCACGCGGCTTCCGCCCGGCCCAGAGATGACTGCACGTCCGGGGCCTTTTGAGGTAATGGTGTAAGGATCCAGAATACCATCAACATCCACAACCTTCCGGGCAGAAACGGGTTTTGATTTAGAAGATTTATTATCCGAAGACTCTGAGTCGCCATCATCTCCCACATCTGCCGAAGACAACGCAGGAATTGTACGCAGAATGGCATTGCCATCCGCCCCTAGCAACATGGATTTACTATCCTTGTTCACCGTTTCAGTGGCCGTACCACGCACCGGTATGACAAGTACGCCGCGCGCGCCATCATGAAAGACTTGAACGTCATCGACAATCGCGCCTTCACGAGACGGTTGCCACGTCAAGGTCAAGGGACAGGCGGCAATCGGATCCAAAACCGTTCCGGGCTTACATCCGCCCCCCGCCACTTCAACGCCGTTTTCTTTGTTCGCCAGTTTTGTCCCTTTGATGGTGAGCGGAGAGTCGCCGACATTGACCAAAGACACCGTAATCGAGGCTGTTGAATCAACTGTGGCTCCGAAATCAACCGTATCCAGAGACGACACCAGAAGCCCCCGGCCAGGCACCGCTTCGGGGTAAATCTCCGCCGCCACCGACGCGGCAGGCTCATAACTTCCTTTTAAGGGCACACTCGCAATACCCGTCGGCCCGGAGTGACGTACCAGCAAGGTTCCCGTTGCGGGGCCTTTCTGACTAGGTGCCCATGTGATGCTGGCCAGACAGGCCTGACCTGTCTCCAGTTTCGTACAATCCGATTCCATGCTGAAACCTGACTGAGACACGGACTGGACAACCACTTCGGAGATATCAATGGGTCCTGAGGTGGTATTCCGCAAGATCACGGATTTGACTTGTTGACTGCTGGCATTCAATGTGCCGAAATCAATTTCAGCGGGAATGGTTTCAATATCACTGATGAGTTCCTGAACGCCTTCAGAACTTTCGATATCTCCCGTGACCGTAGCTGTAAGCAATTTGGAACGCCCATCATGCTTAACCAACATTTCAATGCGGTACTTACCCGGACGCAACCCCTTAACGTTAATCGCCACCGCGCACACTGAAGCCGGTGCCAGACCTTCCAGCGCACATTGATTTTCCCCGACACTGGCTGAAACGTTAGAAGAAGGATATAAACTAATCTCTGTCAGGTTCAGCGGCTTAATATCATCATTTCGGAACAGCACCACGACCTGAGAGGCAGATCCCAGAGCTACAGCCCCTCCATCCACTTTCGGTTCGACAGCCACCACATCTCCGGCCTTGCCCCCACCCGCACCCGGATCATCAAAACCTTGGGCATGCGCGGAGCCCGCAAGACACAGCTGAACCAAAGCCAAGGTCGTCAGTAACGATATCGCAGGGTAAAAACGCATCAGTTTTGATACTCCGTCGTGTCATACAGCGAGGGAGAATTTCTCCCGCTTGCCCCATACGTAGAATACCCGGAAGAAGATGAAGACCCACTTAACCCTGAACCCGAAGCCCCATCACCCGAAATATCGTAAATTTCAACGGCATCCGACGTGGCCGGGGCTTCTGGAGTTGCCAGAGAGGGAACAGGGGAACGTGATAAGCGGCTGGCGTAAGATGTCACCGGGGCATTTGACCCCGCATAAGCCCTTGATGAAATTTTAGGACGCTCGCTCCGGTAGGTGCGCTCTGTGTTTGATAAGGGGGCAGCTACCTGTTCTTGAATGACAGGTGCACGTTCGGAGGTCTGAATATCTTGAACGGATACAGGAGCCACAGATGTGCGCGTGTCAGAAGATAACGGCACATAGGATGAGCGCATATCCGTATCATCGCCGCGCGACACCGGTAGGGGAGACGGCACCGTATTTTGCTGAGGAATGTAAACTTGTTGTGGTGGCAACACAGGCTGAGTCATGGGTTGAGAGACAGGCACCGGCGCCGGTGCCACAGGCGGCAGAACGGGTTGAGATTCAACCATGGGCATGGGCGCCGATATCGGTTCAACGATCGGCGCGGGCACAGGCTCAGATGCCGTTAACGCAGGCGCTTGAGAGACCATATTCTTGGCTTTGGCCTTGTGCGCGTGGGCATGCGCCACCTCTGGGGTTGAATAGACAACAACCCGGGGACGAAGCAGGAAAACCAACTCAAGGTTTTCTGTTTCGGCCGTGCGGCTATCGGGCAGGATGGGCTCCATCAGACCGGGGCCGCGGCTATTGAATTTGTCATTTTCCTGAACTAACCCGGCGATCAGGATGGAATCACCCGGACGCACCCGCACCTGTGTGGTGAGTTCACGCTGGCTGGTCTGGGGAAGCTGAATAGATGTGCTTGTCCCCCCTGCCCCACCGTCAGAGAACGTAAAGTCATCAATACTGAGAACATTCGTCAGATCAATATTGATATTGGCATAGACCGTAGATTTATCCCATGAACTGTCGATGGACAGCGTAAAGCCCGAGTCAACCGAGTCCGTGGTGGCAGACGTGGTGGATTGAGAATCCGTCAATGTTGTTGAAATCTGGGACACATAGTTTTGTGTATCGGCCACCCGCAATTCAGCCGAAGAACCCGATAAAACCGTAATCTGAGGTTGAGAAATGGTTTTCACCGCCCCGAATTGGGAGAGGAATTCGATCAGATCTGTGGGCGTCGCCCCGATCGCCCGGGTTGTCGGAAGGCCGATGCTGACCGGATTGGTGAAATCGTTCGCCACACTTCCGGCCAAGGAGATGCTGGCATTGAATTTATCAAAGGAGTCGATCAAATCCCAATCAATACCGGTTGAATTCCCGGCATTCAAAGACACTTCCCAGATGTAGGTTTCAAAGACAATCATGGCCGTATTAGCGCGCAGACGTTGAAAGTAACGCGACGCCAATTCTGCCGAACGCGCCGTAGCCGTGTAAACAATGGTACGGGTGGACGGATCAACAATTGGTGTACCGCCATTACTTCCCAGTATCGCCCCTAAACCCGTGGCAATATCATTCATGAACGCCGTAGGTGTATCACCTTGGCCGATCGGCGGCATGGTGACACTGAACGTCTGCGTATCCTTGACCGTAATGGTGCCTCGTTCATAGGCACAATATAAATTGGCCAGAGAACATACGCGCTGAACGACATCCCCCAGTTCCCCTTTCAGGTTCGCCACAGTGATCGTGCGGCTTAACCCTTCCTCTGATTCAAAGGCAATCGAAATATCATATTCCGCCAAAATAAGTTGAAGCGCGCCGCCCAGCGTTTCTCCGCGAAGTTCAAAAGGCCCCACCTGTTCATTCGGGAATTGATCCCCGCCCAGTGTTTCAGGCAAAAGAATATCTTCACCCAGCGGCAAATAGAGCACGCTGTCTGGACGTTCATTAGTAGCGGCTTTGCGTTTTTCAGCTGACACGGGCGCCGGGATATCCACATTACGCGCCTCAGGGACGTCGGCATCCGCACACGCAAACAACATCAGCGACATCATGGCCGCCAGTACAGGTCTGTAAGAAAAACGGGAAACTATACCCATAGGTTTACGTCATCCTCTTCCGGTAGGCCTGAATCGTTTTTTCCACCGCTTTGATCAGTCTGTCTTTTTGGACAGGTTTAATCAAGACGGCACCGACTCCCCATGTTCGGGCATTATCAAGCAAATCGGGATTATTGTCACCCGTTACCAGAATGACCGGGGTGTCCATGTCCTTGCCCCGGATGGCCTTGATGAACCCAAATCCATCCATGGGTTCCATCCGCACATCCACAATACACACATCAAACTCTGTTTCCTGCACGGCCTTCAAGGCGGCATTGCCTTCTGATGCTTCGGTGACCAAAGCCCCTAATGCCTGAAGATAACGCACGATCTGCATGCGCACAAAATCATTGTCTTCGACCACCAGTATGTGCGTGTTTTCCATCGTGAGTGCGGTATTCATAGTCATAAATAAAGAAGTGCCGAACGGCTGTGAGTTAAAAAAATACAGCAATCATTATGGCTTGGCAATCCCGCAATTTCCCGTAAAATATTGATCTGGTTTATTTTCATCCACATCTTAAATCTACCTTACGGAAAACATGACCTTTGATCTCATCGCCTGTGCCTGCCTCATCTTCGCTGGTCTGTTGCTGGTGATCTTGTCGGTCATTGATTTACGGGTGCGTTTGCTTCCGAATATATATGTTCTGCCTTTGGCTCTACTGGGGGTCGTCTTTCATCTGACGACATCGTTTGATTTCCTGTCATCACCCCATGACATGATTGCCGGGGGGATCATAGGATTTATGATTCTGTTTTTACTGCGCCTTGCCGGAAATCATTATTATGGTCAAGATACGCTGGGTCTGGTGGATGTTAAACTGATGGGCGCGGGCGGACTCTGGCTCGGGGGGGGAGGGTGTTTTGATCGCCCTGACCCTTGGGGCACTGGCGGGTGTCCTTCATGGCATGGCCTATGCGATATATTCAAAGGCCGTTCACAAAACGCCCCTTCGTCTTTACCATCTCTCTATTCCCGCAGGCCCTGGCTTTGCGCTGGGGATTGCGGGGGTGGCTCTGTGGTATTTTCATCCCCTCGTGACACGTGTGTTTCATGACCTCGTCTCTTGATAAGATACGAGTGCTTGATCTCTCCCGCGTCTTGGCGGGGCCTGTGTGTACGCAAATTCTGGGAGATCTGGGGGCAGAGATCATCAAGATCGAGCGACCTGGCCAAGGGGACGACACACGTCAATGGGGGCCACCGTTTTTAAAAGACCAACGCGGCAACGACACGCAGGAAAGTGCTTATTATCTCTCTTGCAACCGAAATAAAAAATCTGTGACCGTGGATATATCCACCCTGGAAGGGCAAAAAATTATCCGGGATTTGATGGCCGTATCCGATATTGTCATTGAAAATTATAAAGTCGGAAGCCTTGAAAAATATGGGCTGGGGTATGAACAGGTCAAAGTCGATTTCCCCGGATTGATTTACGCCGCCATTTCCGGGTTTGGGCAAAAAGGGCCTCTATCTTCAGAACCTGGATATGATTTTATGATACAGGCCATGGGGGGATTAATGGCCAGCACGGGTGAACCCCACGGCACCCCCATGAAATCTGGCGTCGCCATCAGCGATATCATGACGGGATTATACGCCGCGATTGGCATTCTGGCCGCGTTGAACCACCGAAACACCACCGGGCAGGGACAAATGGTGGATGTCGCACTGTTAGATGTCACACTCGCCGGAATGACCAATCTGGCGCAATATTATCTCACCTCGGGCATTCCGGCGGCACGTCAGGGAAATGCGCACGCGACCATCGTGCCGTATCAAAGTTTTAAGACATCGGATTCACACATTGTCATTGCAGTAGGAAACGACAGACAATTCCAACATCTGTGTCAGGCATTGAACCATCCGGCATGGGCTGAAGATACCCGCTTTGCGCATAACACATCCCGCGTCATGAACCGTGATGTCTTGATTCCCCTTCTATCTGATGCCTTGAGAACACGTACCACCGATGAATGGGTACGCGTGTTTCAGGATGTAGATGTCCCGGCCAGTGCCATCAACCGTATTGATGAGGTGTTCGCCCTGCCCCAGATCATGGCACGTGCGATGAAAATATCCCTGCCTCACCCTCAGACCGATCACCCCATAGATTTGGTTGGCAGTCCTTTGAAACTCTCTGAAACGCCGGTCACCTATCGACACGCCCCGCCGACCTTGGGCGCCGATACACAGAATGTTCTGGAACATGTTCTGGGCATGAAACCGGGGGATATCACCGCCCTAAGAAATAAAGGGATCGTCTAACCCCTTGCGCCCAGGGTAAAGCCGGGTTTATATCAATTCCATGCAATCTTCACCTCAAAAAGTAAATCGCCGCCTGTTTACGCAAAAGCACCTGATCGGTATCGAAGATTTATCGGCAGATGAAATCAATATTATTTTAGATCTGGCTGATTATTATGCTGATCATCTGGATGAACGGGAATTTAAACCCGATATCCTGCGCGGCGCGATTATCCTGACCCTGTTCTTCGAAGATTCAACACGCACACGCACCTCATTTGAAATGGCCGCCAAACGTCTGGGGGCGGATGTCGTCAACATGGATGTACGGACATCATCCGTGAATAAAGGGGAGAGTCTTTTAGATACCATACAAACCCTACATGCGATGTTAAGGCCGGATGCCATTATTCTTCGGCATAATGAATTCGGTGCGCCTAAATTTGTATCCACCTTGGTGGACTGCCCCGTGATCAACGCAGGTGATAGCTGGCACGAACACCCCACGCAGGCTTTGTTGGATGCCCTCACGCTTCGTCGGCGTTTCAAGAAAATAGAGGGTTTGACGGTGGCCATATGTGGTGATGTCGCCCATTCCCGCGTGGCCACGTCTAACATGATCTTGCTGACCCGCTTGGGTGCGCAGGTGCATGTGGTCGCGCCCGAGGCCTTATTACCTCAAAAATTTCCGGTGCCCGGCATCCGGACGTTTGGCAACATGAAAGATGGTCTGGCCGGATGCGATGTCGTCATGATGCTTCGAAACCAGACAGAACGTATGCAGGCCGGATTAATTAAATCTGATTCCGATTTTTTCCGGGAATTTGGCTTAACGTATGAAAAACTGGCTTTTGCCAAACCGGGCGCCCTTGTCATGCACCCTGGCCCGATGAACCGGGAAGTTGAAATCGCGGGCGACGTCGCTGATGACCCGGCGCGCAGTCTGATTTTGGAACAGGTGCGCAACGGCGTCCCGACTCGCATGGCCGTGATGGATATTTTGTTAAAAAAATGACTGACATTATCATATCGGCGCTGGGGGGATATATTCTGGGGTCAATCCCGTTTGGATTGGTGCTGTGTTTTATGTTTGGATATGGGGATATCCGCACCATTGGTTCTGGCAATATTGGTGCCACGAATGTGCTTCGGACAGGTAATAAATTATTGGCATTGGCCACCTTAATACTCGATAGCGGGAAAGGCGCGCTGGCGGTGCTGATAGCTCATTATTTTTTTGGCAATGAATCCGCGATGATCGCGGGGTTTTCTGCCCTGATCGGACATCTCTATCCCGTATGGCTTAAATTCAAGGGGGGCAAAGGTGTCGCAACGACGCTGGGGACACTTCTTGCCCTGGCACCTTATGTGGGCTTGGCCGCGTGCGCGATCTGGCTGGGGGTGGCGGCTTTGTTCCGATATTCTTCATTGGCGGCGTTAACGGCGGTGATCGCCACACCGATCATGGCACATTTTATGTATGATGATGCTAATCTGTCGGGATTATGCGCGGTGATTTCCGTGTTGATCTGGATTAAACACCGCACCAATATCAAACGGCTCATGGCTGGCGAAGAACCCAAAATAGGCCGGAAAAAATGACCCTCTTTCCCCAGAAAACATATGCGGAACATACGCCGACCTGTTTATCTGATGCGGAAAAATTGAACTGGATACGGTTGATCCGCACCGACAATGTCGGGCCAGTGACGTTTTATCAATTACTCTCTCGTTTTGGATCTGCTGGGAATGCCCTTGATGCCCTGCCCTCGCTCTCACGTCAGGGGGGACGTCAGAAAACTTTAACGCCCGCACCTCGGGATGCGTGCGAAAAAGAATGGGAAACGCTCAAAAAAGCTGGAGGTGATTTTATTTTCGCCAGCGAGGCGGATTATCCGATCCCGCTCGGGGCGTGCGAGGATGCACCGCCTGTCCTCTCTCTCTTGGGTCACCGGCGTTATCTTCGAGGGAATTGTATCGGCATGGTGGGGGCGCGTAATGCGTCACTCAATGGCCGAAAGCTCGCAGAGAAACTAGCGCGCGAACTCGGACAATCTGGACAGGTGGTGGTCTCAGGCTTGGCACGCGGTATTGACACCGCCGTCCATCAAGGTGCCTTGATGACCGGTACGATTGCCGTGGTCGCGGGCGGCATTAATGTGATCTATCCCCCTGAAAATGCCGCTTTATACGCCCAGATCAAAGAAATGGGAGCGATTGTCGCCGAAAGCCCCTGGGGCATGGAGCCGCTGGCGCGGCATTTTCCGCGTCGTAACCGGATTATCTCGGGGTTATCATCCGGGGTTGTAGTGGTTGAAGCCACGTTAAAGTCAGGATCGTTAATCACCGCCCGTACCGCCGCCGAGCAAGGGCGCGATGTCTATGCCGTACCCGGTTCTCCCCTCGACCCCCGAGCCGAAGGCCCCAATAAACTTCTTCAGGATGGTGCCATTCTGGTCACCAGCGCGCAGGATATTTTAAAAAACATCGTGAGTTTTTCCGGCCATGGACTAAGCGAGCCCAAGATTTTTGCCTGGATCAACACAGACCCTGATCCTTTGCCGGAGTCTCCCGATCTGCCGGATCTTGACGAGGAGGCGGCACGGGTTCGCCTGCTTGAAAATTTATCGCAAATCCCCCTTGGAGTTGACGAATTGCTCCGCACATGTCATGTCAGCATACCGGTGCTTCAATCCCTTTTGTTGGAATTAGAGCTTGCCGGACGGGTACAACGCCTTCCGGGCAACCGGGTCGTGTTAGTATCTTAGGCATTGATATAAAAAGGATTTTTGACTTTTGACCGCGCATAATCTTGTCATCGTTGAATCGCCCGCCAAGGCCAAAACGATCCACAAATATCTGGGCGCAGACTTTGAGGTCATTGCGTCCTATGGCCATGTTCGCGATCTGGTGGGTAAGGATGGATCGGTTCAGCCAGATCAGGATTTTGCCATGACCTGGGCTTTGGGGGATCGTGCTGGCAAAGCCGTGAGCGACATCAAACGCGCCGTTAAAAAAGCCGACACCATTTATCTGGCGTCTGACCCGGACAGGGAAGGTGAAGCCATTTCATGGCACATCAAGGAAATTTTGACAGATGCCAACTTGCTGGCTGGCAAAAATCTTCGCCGGGTCACGTTTAATGAAATTACCAAAAATGCTGTCAAGAAGGCCTTTGATCATGCCCGCGATCTGGATGGTGATTTGATTGATGCCTATATGGCGCGGCGTGCCCTCGATTATCTGGTCGGGTTTAATATTTCACCCGTGCTGTGGCGTAAACTTCCGGGATCACGGTCTGCGGGACGGGTTCAGTCTGTGGCGCTTCGGTTAATTTGCGAGCGCGAACTGGAGATTGAAAAATTCCGCACGCAGGAATATTGGAGCATCGAAGCCTTGCTTCATACCAAGGACGGCGCGCCCTTTACCGCGCGCCTGACGACGCTAGCGGGAAACAAGCTGGATAAGCTTGATATCGGTTCTGCGGATGCCGCTCATCAGGCCGCCACACGGATTAAATCAAAATCCCTGCGTATTCAGAAGATTGAAAAGAAACAAACGCGCCGTAACCCCTATCCACCGTTCATTACCTCATCCCTTCAGATGGAAGCCTCGCGCAAGCTGGGATATTCGGCCGCACAAACCATGCGTCTCGCGCAACAACTCTATGAAGCAGGTCTCATCACCTATATGCGTACGGACGGTACGAACCTGTCGATGGATGCTGTCCTTCAGGCGCGGGACGTGATTCAAAAAGATTATGGCGCGAAATATTTACCAGACTCTCCACGCCTTTATAAATCCAAGGCCAAAAACGCCCAAGAAGCGCACGAAGCCATTCGCCCCACCGATCTCACCCGCACACAGGCTGGTGAGGATGACGGCCAGCGCCGGTTATATGATCTGATCTGGAAACGCACCATGGCGTCACAGATGGAAAGTACGGTGATGGACCAAGTATCGGCCGATATTTCAGATGGCACTGATGATGTTGTCTTGCGTGCCACCGGCTCTGTTGTCACATTTGATGGGTTTTTGACACTCTACCACGAAGACCGGGATGATGATGACGGGGCAGATGAACAGGATAGACGCTTGCCGCCGCTGTCGGAACAGGATCCAACGAAACTAATGGATGTGCGTGAAAACCAACATTTCACCCAGCCGCCGCCCCGTTATTCCGAAGCGTCGCTGGTGAAAAAACTCGAAGAACTGGGAATTGGCAGACCCTCAACCTATGCCTCTATTCTTCAGGTTCTACGTGACCGGAAATATGTCACGATGGAATCGAAACGCTTTGTCCCTGAAGATCGCGGACGTCTGGTCACCAGTTTCTTGACGAGTTTTTTTAAAAAATATGTTGATTACGATTTCACCGCCAATCTGGAAGAAGAACTGGATGCCATTGCCTCTGGTCATGTCGCGTGGAAAGAAGCGTTAAAACAATTCTGGATTGATTTCTCCAAATCCGTGGAAGACGCCAAAAAACTGACCATCACGAATGTGATCGATCATTTGAACGAAGAATTGGGCATCCATTTTTTCCCGCCCAAGGATGATGGGTCAAACCCGCGTCAATGCCCGGCCTGCACGCCCGGCATACTCTCGCTTAAACTGGGAAAATTTGGTGCCTTTATCGGATGTTCGGCCTATCCAGATTGCCGCTTCACCCGCCCCTTGATCCTGTCTGAAGAAGACGCCGAAGGCGGCGAAGGGGATAAGGGCGCGGCACTGGCCAATGAACCCAAGATATTGGGTACAGATCCTGCCACAGGCCGAAGCGTATCACTACGGAGAGGCCCTTATGGACCTTACGTACAAATCGATACCCCCGCCGATTCCAAAGATAAAAACGATAAACCCAAACGTCAGGGCATCCCCAAGGGAGTGCCGCTGGAGGATGTCACCCTTGAATCCGCGTTAAAACTTCTGGCTTTACCGCGTGATGTGGGATCGCATCCCGAAACTGGCAAAATGATCCAGGCCGGCATCGGACGGTTTGGCCCCTATCTGAAACACGATGGAAAATTCAAATCAATTCCCAAGGATGATGATGTCTTGATCATCGGGATGAACCGCGCCGTTGAATTACTGGCACAACCCACAAAACCCAATTGGCGCACCAAGAAAAAAGAAGAACTAGCCGCGAAAAAAGCCGAAGAAAAAGCCGCTAAAGCCGACGCCAAAAAATCTGCGCCGAAAAAGAAAAAAACGGCCGTTAAGAAAACAACAGCTAAGAAGAAATAACCTGATCCCAAAGACGAGAGACATGCGCTGGATCAACCCGGGATGATATCGCGCGCGCCCGCTCTCCCAATCTTTTGGCCTGCACCGAGTTTTCAAGTAACGAATGCAACACCTTTGAGAGGCATTCAGAATCTTCTACAGGCACAGTCCGGCCATTTTCTCCATCTATGATCAATCCACCATCGGCACCCTCACTCACCACACAGGGAAGACCCAGCATCATGGCTTCAGCCAGCGCATTAGGAAATCCTTCATAGCGCGAGGGCAGAACAAAAATATCGGCCTTGGATAACATTGGAAAAGGGTTTTTAGATGCCCCCGTGAATATCACACGATCCGGGTGACGGCACATCGCCCGAAGCCTGTCTTTTTCTGCGCCTTCGCCGATGATCATCAAATCTATATCCGGAAAGTTCGGGGCAATCTGGTCAAACGCTGTGATCAGAATATCATGTCCTTTTTCAAAGCTGAGCCGTCCCAGGGAAACAATAAACCGCCGCGCCGGGGTTATAATATCGCTTTCTCCCGTGATATCCGGCACAGGCACAGGATTCGGGATCACCCGTGTTTTATGCGGCATGTTAAAATAATCTGCCGCCGTTTGTGTTTGGCAGATAATTGCATCCGAGAACCTATAGGCCATATCCCGAACAAGCCGCCATAGACCCGTGGGATAAACGGCCGGATTGGTGCGTTCACACGCCATCACAGGCCGGGAAAATCCATTCGCCATGACGGTGGTAAAAACCATGTCCGGCAAAAAAGCCAAAAGAATATCCGGCGCGTGATGTTTAAGGGCGCGGCGCAGGGTGAGAATGCGGTCTATATTCGCCTGAATGGCCGATATAAGCCCGGCGGCTCTGCCGTGTCCGGATAAATTCACCCGCACAACCGCCGGGGAGAGCAGGAAAAATGATGTCACATCTGGCGCATCAAAGGTAAAAATCGTGACGCGATGGCCTTGCTGAACCCATCCCGAGGATAATTCGGCCACCACGCGTTGCGCCCCGCCCGCCCCCATATCCGAAATCACCAGACCGATATGTCGGGACATGAAGGTCATCCCCCCGCCGAAACGCGCGCAGGACCATTCCCCAGACCATGATAATCACGATACCACCGGACAAACGCAGAAATCCCTTTATCCAGCGGCGTGGCGGGTTTGAACCCGACCGCTGTCTCCAACGCGGCCACATCGGCATAGGTGGCATAAACATCCCCTGCCTGCATCGGCAGAAAATTCAATGTGGCAGACAATCCCACTTCTTTCTCCAGTATCCGGATCATATCCATCAACATCACCGGGGAATGATTGCCGATATTATAAAGTCGGTAGGGCGCGTTACTGGTCGCGGGATCTGGGGATTGAGGTTGCCAGTCCGGGTCAGGTGTGGCTGGCTTTTCAATGAGCCGCGTTACACTTTCGATGATATCATCCACATAGGTGAAATCACGTTTCATATCGCCGTTATTGTAGACGTCTATCGGTTTGCCCTCATAAATGGCTTTGGTAAATTTGAACATCGCCATATCGGGGCGT
>CAZZGO010000028.1:0-15898 GCA_964654245.1 uncultured Pseudobdellovibrionaceae bacterium
CCGGGAACGTCTCCTAGCAAGTGAGAATACAGGCTACCACTTGTTACAAAGTTACCATCGTCATCCAGAGAAGAAATATAAATCCCGTTCATTAGCTTGATAAAATCATCCTTATTTCCGGGTGCGCTCTCCGTGCTACGGATTTTTTCGAATAGGGTATCGATGCTCTGAAGGACTGGGAACTCATATTCATCATCAAAGATATTATATAGACTACGCTTCTTTTTCTTTGTGCTAAACTTCTGCACAACATATCCTGAAGATGTGAGATAATCTTCAACTTCCGCAGGGCAAAGATCGAAGTCCACGGTTTCATTGCCGTCAGAATCTTGATAGCGCTGCCATAGTTGCTCATGCAGCACGTCTTCCAGATGATTGATCAATGATTGATTCTTCTTCTTTGATAGTTTTTCGACTTGATTAATGGCTACAGCAGGCATGTTTTCAAGAATATCTTTGCAACCGTTTATAAGCTTGATTAACTCCTGAAGAGAGACTGGCTTGTTAATGCGGAATGATGATTTAGCAATACATAAATGCTCTTTTTTTATATCCTCATCTGAGAAGCCCAGTTTGTTTACAAGAACGTCTTTATCAAGATTAGCTTTGACCTCCTGATAAATTTTTCCAAAGCTGTCATTCTCGAATAAATTAAATCGATTTCGGAAGTTCTGCGAGAGTGCAAGAACGCTACCCGTCAGGCTTTTCTCGCGGGTTGCAGCAAGATTCTTTTGCTCTTTTTTTGTTATCCTTGAAAACACATCGATGCCAAAATCAGGACACATATACTCCTGTACGGCAAAATATCCATTTCCTCCAGTAACAGCATATGTATGTTCAGCGTCTGCCAACAGAAGGACAAAGCTTTCTGTTTTGTTATAAAAGTTTTTTAGAGCATCTTCGCCATCAGCCACTAATTCGGAAACGAAACTCTTCCATTTCGGTTTTTTTATAGGTTTGTTTGCATGGAAAATAGCTGCCCGGAATCCTTCCACGTTATCTGTTTTAAGATTTTGTTTTGCGTATCCCTGGGCAAGAATATGGGCATCCAAATCTTCGAATGATTTTTCATCCTCCATTCGAATAAGGCTGACATGCATCTTTTCCTGCCCTGACATTGGCTCATAACCCTTTTAAATAAGATAATGTAAGCTTCCCAAGACGAAACTATAGCAATATTTTATTTGCATCGATGTAATAAAATTATCTTCTTGCGTTGTCAGTGTATGCGATCGCCACACCAAAAATTTCACAACTGAGAGAAACAGGTATTTTGGCCTGGAAATCGGCATTCTCAGGAGTGTGGCGGCGCGAGGCACATGCCAAAACCCCGCGGATTGCGGGCCTCACGGGGCTGTTTCTCTCTGAGTATGGCGGATGGCTATGTAGATGGCTGTGTGCGCAGTCACTCTCGCACAATTCTCAGCAAGATTCCCTGCTAGCAGGGAAAATAACAGGGATTTTTTCTGTTTTTATACCGAGCCATATGACCAGATTGCCAAAAATCCTAACGAATTCATAGCCTAGCTGTCCTTCTGCCAATTTGGAGTAAAAAAATAACAGGGAATTATCAGGGCACGGATTAAAGTTATCGCCTCGCCGGATGCAAGGCTTCAACGTTATGACTAAAGGCTTTAGGCTAAAGCCGATACCCTAGTACACCAATGTCTAAATACAATGTCTTTAAAAATTCACACCTACTTGAAGCCAGAATTTTTGTGTATCTGTGTAAGGCACATCTTCGGCGTTGTAATCAGCATATTTGACGAGGACATTGAATTTCTCAAACGGCAGTTCTTTCGGAAGCTCAAAAGATTTTCCGACAGAGGTATCGAATTCAGAACCAAAATCGCCGTTCTCATCCCCGTTGAAATTATGATAAACGGCGGTCAAGGTTGTGCCGTCAACAGCCTTGCTTACCCCTGTGATTTTATAAGAAGCACTCACATATGCATCCTCAAGTCCTGCTGCGGGTGTATCCAAAAACTTGTCGGCCCAGCCGTTGAATTTATGCAGCGTTGCCAGCGGTGTCTGAAAAGCATTCGCGCCATCCCCACCCAGCACTTCATACCCGGCAGCAAACGTAAAGCCGTATCCCGAAACGGACGGAGCGATGTGATAGTATTCCTCGTCATAGCTGGCCGTATTGTTTCCCCGGTCAGATTGCGTGGCGGCTTCCGCTTCATAGGCAAAAGACCAATTTTCATTGATTTGGGTTTTTCCTGTCCCTCGCAAACCGAAAGTTTGTGATGAGCGTGCGGCAAGGCGGTCAAATTCAAAAAGATATCCGTATCCGGTGACTTTCAACCAGTCTGTGAAAGCATAAGACGCATTGACAAAATGGCTAGTCGAATCCAAATCGCCGAGCGGATGATCGTCACCGAAAATGCGGTTGACATTGCCGATATAGCCGTATCTCAGATTGGCTTTCTCTATCCCTGAATAGTTGAAAACGACGGAATCGAAGGTCTGGTCATTCTGCCGCCAATCAACGGTTCCAATAAAACGCTGATTGTCGAGATTGATTCCCTGGCGACCGAGCTTAATTTCTGCACCTTCAATTCCGCTCCAGGATAGCCAGGCCTGATTTATTTCCTGATTATCAGGATCAGCGACAACAGGGAAATTTGTTTGGCCGTTTACTGTATCGTTAAAATCATTGGCGCCGACATTCTGAACGATCTGCGCTTCCAGCAACGCCTGAAAATCCTGATATTTTCCTGTCTTAAAGCCGATATTGGTTCGAACCGTACCGGCGTTTGCGTCATCTACCACGGGGGCGGGTCCGTCTTGATCGACAGATTCATAGCGGTATCTGACCTCACCAAAGAAACTTCCTTCCTTAATTAAACTCTCCGGGGTATCGCCAGCCAGTGCGGCGATTGGCAGGGACAGAAGAACGATAGCGCATGCGCTTGCCAGCAGGACTGATTTCATTTTTAGTTTCATGGTGTTAAATAACCTTTGAGCGTTAAATTTTCACCTGTCACTTTAATTTTGATGCAGAAAAATCACTTGATCTGAATCAAGTGGCTATCAAAAATTTCTAAAATCGAGATCAAATAAAGCTGGTTTGTGTAAAGCATTTTTATTGAGAATTTGCTTTTGTTCTTTCATAAATCCCAATGTTGGGCGATCATCGCTATGGGTGAAATTCTGTATAGCGTGCCGGCCTTGATAGCCACGATTTTCAAGATCATAGATAATGGCATTGACGTCTTCCTCATCCATCAGATCGGTATGAACAGTCGTGCGTACTTCAAAGGGTACGGCTTTTTGCGCGCATAAAATATCAAGTGTTTTGGTGAATTCGTCAAATTTATCAACACCCGTGACTTGTCTGAATTTATGAGGTGGGGCCTTGTAATCCAGCGCAATGTAGTTCAAAAATCCCTGACGCAAAAAATCGTTAATGATATCCGGCCTTAGACCGTTGGTATCAAGTTTGACAGCATAGCCCAGTTTCTTCACCTGCGTGATAAAATCAGGTAATCCGGGATAGGCGGAGGCTTCGCCGCCGGAGAGCACGACTCCATCAAGAAGTCCGGCGCGCTTTTTCAGGAAGTCAAAAACCTGACCTACATCTCCGCGTCCCTTACCCTTCACGATTTGGGGGTTGTGACAATATGGACACCGCATATTACATCCGGAAAACCAGACAATACAGGCGGTTTGTCCTGGAAAATCGAGCATCGTAAAGGGAGTTACGGAATAAATAGGAAGAACGCCCGCTTTGTCTTGCGGACGTTCTCTTTGATCATTTTTCTGTATGGTTGCGAGCGCCATCAGACCCCTGTAAACAGGTTGCCCGTATCTACAGAGTCTTCCACAAAATGTTTGCGCTGGCGGTGTTCGCCCTGCTTGCCCTTGTTAAAGCTGTCGACGGGGCGGAAATACCCCATCACCCGTGTCCAGACCTTTGTCTTAACTTGACAATGTGGACATTCCGGTTGCTCGCCGTTCAGGTATCCGTGCGTGTCACAGACCGAAAAGACAGGTGTTACCGTTACATAGGGAAGTTGATACGTGCCCAGCACTTTTTTGATAAACCGCTTGCAGGCTTCGGCGCTGGAGAGTTTTTCGTTCATGTAAAGATGCAAAACCGTGCCACCCGTATATTTGCATTGTAGACGGTTTTGTAGCTCCAGAGCCTCAAACGGATCTTCCGTATGATCGACAGGGATCTGGGAGGAGTTGGTATAGTAAATATTTTCCCCTGATCCAGCTTGTAGAATATCGGGGAAATACTTCTTATCTTCTTTAGCAAAACGGTATGTTGTACCTTCGGCAGGCGTGGCTTCAAGGTTATAAAGATTTCCCGTTTCTTCTTGGTATGAAACCAGTTTTGTCCGCATGTGCTCCAAAATATTCAGGCACATCTCCATCCCTCGCTCATCGGTAATATCATACGCATCGTCCGTGAAATTGCGGACCATTTCGTTCATGCCGTTGACACCGATGGTTGAGAAGTGATTGCGAAAGAATGGCAAATAGCGGGCTGTATAAGGATAGAGCCCCCTGTCATACATCTTCTGCGCAAAAACGCGCTTTTTCTCCAGCGTCGATTTAGATATATCCATCAAGCGATCTATTTCGTTCATCATGCCTTGCAAGTCACCTTTAAAGCGATAGCCGAGCCGTGCCATATTGATTGTAACAACGCCAATAGAGCCAGTCATTTCGGCAGAGCCAAACAGGCCATTGCCGCGTTTTAACAGCTCGCGCAGATCAAGCTGCAAACGGCAGCACATCGAGCGCACAGCACCAGGGGAATAAGCTTCTGGATTTGGCTTGCGCTCTTTCGTTACCGGATCAACGATAAACTGGCTTCCAATAAAGTTTTGAAAATAGGACGATCCCACCTTGGCCGCATTGTCAAAAATGGCGTTGGCGACCTTGCTGTCCCAATCAAAATCTTCAGTGATATTCACCGTCGGGATAGGAAAGGTAAAAGGCTGGCCCGTGGAGTCGCCCTCAGTCATCACCTCATAATACGCAATGTTAATAAGCTCCATTTCTGGCAAGAAATGCTTGAAGGTCATATCTTCAAGAAACCTAATTCCCATATCTCGTTGCTGTGCCTTGAGCAGTAAGGAGTCCTGATCAATGCTTTTGAAGAGATGAAGGTTGTTATAAGTCGGAATTTGATTCTGGAGATCATCTGGAACCGTTATATCGAGTGTAATATTGGTAAAAGGCGATTGCCCCCAGCGTGCAGGCACATTTAAATTATAAACAAACTGACGTATCGCTTTTTTGACTTCCTTAAATGAAAGCTGATCATAAAATACATAAGGGGCAAGATAGGTATCAAAGGAACTGAAAGCCTGTGCACCCGCCCATTCCGATTGCAATATTCCCAAAAAATTACTCATCTGACCCAAAGCTTCACGAAAGTGCCGAGGCGGGCGTGACGAAACACGCCCCCCAACCCCGTTAAATCCATCATTGAGCAAGGCACGCAAAGACCACCCCGCACAATAGCCCGTCAGGCAATCCAGATCGTGGATATGTACGTCTCCTTTGCGGTGCGCCTGCCCTTCTTCTGGGCTATAAATTTCATCAAGCCAGAAATTGGCAATCACTTTGCCAGCTACATTGTTGATCATACCAGCATTTGAATAGCCCGTATTCGCATTCGCATTGATTCGCCAGTCAGAACCTGAAATATACTCACTCACTGCTTCAGAGCAGTCCACATTCGTCCCGCCAAAGAGCGTCACAATCTGATCCAGTTTAGGGTCAGCGGGGTGCGCTTTCTGCTGATTATTGTATTTTGGATGGGAGAGAATCTGAACGGCTTCTGGCATTGGGTACTCCTTTTCTAGGGTTGAGGGTGTAAGACAGAGATTTTATAAATTTTGGCAAATCCACTATATGTTGTGGCCGCAGGAATCAGCATGCCCTATATAAAGTATTGCCGATTTGACCCAGATCAAATTACATAGGTTTAATAAAGGCTGATAATAAAGCGGGAGAGGTCTCTTGATCCTGATCAAACACTTTTAGACGCTTTGGGGTAATCTCATAAAATCATGATCTCTTTTTTTGAAGCAAAAAACATAATTTCCGAGGCCGTGCAGAATCGTACTTTACAGGTCGAACAAGTGCGCTTGCATAATGCCATATACAGAGTATGCGCTCAGGATTTATCGGTGCCTTACTCTATACCTCCCTTTAATAATGCGGCGATGGACGGCTTTGCTGTACTGCTCAGTGACTTTCCTAAAGATGCAGGGACCGATCCAACCGTTTTGAAAAAAACAGGTATTGTAGCTGCTGGCACCTCTCAGGCTATCTTCAATATTCAAACAGGGACATGTCAACATGTCATGACGGGTGCAGCACTTCCCCAGAACACAGATGCTATTGTCCCCATTGAAGAAACTTCGTTCGTGGCAGAGAGTATCCTCTTTAAAAATACCCCCAAAATGGGGCAGCATATTAGGCGCATAGGTGAAGATTTCCTGAAGGATAGCATACTCCCTTTAAAAGGCAGTCGCCTGCATCCAAGTCACATATTACCACTGGCGACCTTGGGAATTGCACATGTGCCTGTGTTCAAAAAACCCCGCGTTTTATTTGTTTCAACAGGCGCGGAGCTGATCGATGACTTGGCTGTGCCTTTAGAAATAGGGAAGATTTATAACTCAAACAGTGCTTATGCTGAAAGCTTTTTAAGTGCTTGCGGCGCAGATGTCACTGTACAAAAAACGATTGCGGATGATCTTGAATCCGTAACTGATTTTTTGAACCGTGTTGACGCCGAAGGTTACGATCTTGTTATTTCTTCAGGTGCTGTTTCGGCAGGTGCTTTTGACTTTATAAAAGACGGACTCGCTCATATTGGGGCGCAAATTTTGTATCACAAAATCAGACTAAAACCTGGTAAGCCCAATTTGTTAGCGCGCCTTCCAAAGGGCACGCTTTATTTTGGCTTGCCCGGCAATCCCGTCGCAACGAGCGCGGGTTTGCGATTTTTGGTGATGGAAGCCATGATGAGACTGCAAGGCATAAGAAAAGCCCCCCCTGTCTATGCGCGGATGATGAATAAATTTAACAAAAAGATGGGGCTTCATTTAATTTTGAAAGCCAAATACGAATCATGGGATGACGGCACATTAAGCGTTGATATCATGGCAGGACAAGAATCTTTTATAGTGCATCCATTTTTATATATGAATGCGTGGGTTCACTTAAACGAAGATATCGAAACAGTGAAAGCTGGTGACACTGTTGAGCTCCACCCGCTTATGCCAGAAACATTTTTCTAATATTTACTTTTTAATTTAGCGGACACTGACCACAGGCCGATGAGCTATGCCTATCACACAGAGAAGCAGTATCTGAGTCACAAAAATGACAAAGGGAGAATGCATCTTTCATCTTGATATGCTCATCATCAATTACGATACCCATTTCTTTCATCCGCTTCAAAGTGCGCGAAAAAGTCTCCGGTGTCATGCCGAGATAATTGGCAATCGTCTGCTTTTTGAATGGCAACGTAAACTCAAGATTATCGTGGCCAGCTTCAAGATGCTTGGTTAGAAAATAATAACCGACACGTTGAAGCGGTGACTTGATATTCATGGCATCGATCTGATGCATCGCATTTTTATAATGACGCGTAACGATTCGAATAATATTCATTGAAAACTGTGCGTCTTCCATGACGTGTGCTTTCACAACACGATCTGGTATCATCATCAATTTACAAGCAGAGAGGGTTTGTACGGCAATCGGCGAAGCGCCCCCCATAAATAAAACAGCTTCCATACATGTATCCCCTGCGCCAAGCATGCGCATTGTTGCCTCGCTGCCATCCTCACCTAAACGAAAAGTTTTGATATTTCCTTCAATGACAAGATACAACCCTTGTGGATCTTCTCCCTGTGTAACAAGCAGCTTATGCGCAGGGTGCTCCTGTATAACTGAGTGAGATAGGAGCTTTTGTAAGCTTCCTTCACTCAAATTATCAAATAACTGAGGCTTCACAGCCTCATTGAGTGACTTTTGGTTTGGTTTTTCGGGCGCTATCATCTCTTAAAAAATACTCACGTTTTTTGGATTTGCAAGTTCTTGATCTGAATCAAGTTCGATCAGCTATTGCAATGCAATAATAGCAAAATTGAAGAAAAACTAAAGACTATCTTCTTCAAGAAAACCAAGAAGATGCAGAAATTAACGATGAGCGACTTATGACGGCAAAAACAGATCAAAACAGCGCCCTTTCCTTATCAACTCTGGCGTTTACCGCCTGCTTTGCGGTGTGGACAATTTTTGCCATTATCGGCGTTCAGATCAAACAGGATATGGGCCTCAACGATACCCAGTTCAGCTTATTGATCGGAACTCCCATTCTTACAGGTTCATTGGTCAGGCTATTTTTTGGAATCTGGGCCGATCAATATGGGGGGCGCCCGATTTTCATGGCCGTTATGCTCTCATCAGCTTTTTTTACCTGGTGCCTGACCTATGCCGATACCTACGAAATGATGCTGTTGACAGCGCTTGGCGTTGGTATCGCGGGGGGAAGCTTTGTGGTTGGTATCGCCTATCTCTCAAAATTCTATGATAAAGCGCATCAGGGCACAGCCCTTGGCGTATATGGCATGGGCAATATCGGTGCGGCTGTGACCAAGTTTATCGCACCTTTTGTCATGGTGTCTTATGGCTGGCATATGGTGGCGCAGGTCTGGGCGGTGGCATTGATCATTATGGCTGTGCTGTTTTGGATTTTTACAAAAGATGAGCCACAAATTCAGGCACAAAGAGCGTCCAAGGCCGCGCCAAAATCCATGTGGGAATCACTCAAACCTCTCAAGAAGCTGCAAGTCTGGCGCTTTTCACTTTATTATTTCTTTGTCTTTGGCGGTTTTGTGGCACTTGCACTCTGGCTACCGCGCTACTATGTCGGCGTCTATGATATGGACATCAAACAAGCGGGTATGCTGGCCGCTTCTTTCTCTGTAGCCGGATCACTCTTTCGTGCGGCGGGCGGCTATCTCTCGGATAAATATGGCGCGCGCGCCGTTATGTACTGGACATTCTTTGTCTGCTCTGCCTGCTGCTTTTTACTGGCTTATCCAGAGACTGATTACGTGATCCATGGTATTAAAGGCAATATTGCCTTTAGCTTCGGATGGGGTTTTATCCCGTTCACGATGATCGTTTTCGTCCTTGGTTTTTTCATGTCGCTGGGTAAGGCCGCGATCTACAAACATATTCCTGTTTATTACCCGAATGATGTGGGATCTGTTGCCGGTATTGTCGGACTTATCGGCGGGCTTGGTGGATTTTTTCTGCCTCTCGCCTTTGGGATTATGAATGATCTGCTGAATGTCTGGACAAGCTGCTTCATGCTTATGTTCGTTCTTGTGACGATTGCCCTCATCTGGATGCATATCACTATCGTCATCATGGAACGCAATCTTGAAAAATCGAAATATCTGCCCGAGCTGGGGGATGCTCCTCAGCAGGCTAAGAAATAAGGAGAAACAAAAATGGCCAAAGATATTCACAAATGGGATCCTGAAAACGAGATTTTTTGGGAAAGCGAAGGAAAAAGCGTTGCGTGGAAAACGCTATGGATTTCCATACCCTGCCTGCTGTGCGGCTTTGCGGTCTGGATTTACTGGAGTGTCATTACCGTCCAGATGCTGAATTTAGGATTTCCCTTCAGCAAGGGGGACTTGTTTACCCTAAACGCAATTGCGGGATTGACGGGGGCAACGCTGCGTATCCCATCTTCCTTTTTTATTCGGATTGCCGGTGGCCGTAATACCCTATTCTTTACAACGGCTCTTTTGATTGCGCCTGCGATTGGAACAGGATTTGCGCTTCAGGATGTGAATACACCGCTCTGGGTATTTCAATTGCTGGCTTTGCTGTGTGGGATTGGCGGCGGTAATTTTGCATCGTCTATGTCCAACATCAGCTTCTTTTTTCCAAAGAAAATACAAGGGTTGTCCCTTGGACTGAATGCCGGGCTAGGTAATTTTGGCGTGACCACAACCCAGATCCTTATTCCTTTTGTCATGACGTTCGGCTTGTTTGGCGGAGATCCGATGATCCTGACCAGCAATTCAGGAACGCTGATCGGCAAAATTCCAGCAGGCGCGGAAACATGGATTTTTAATTCCGGTTATATCTGGGCGGCCATTCTTTTTCCCTTGACCGTTTTGTCGTGGCTTTTAATCAGCAATATCAGGGCTGATCACGTCTCCCCGCAAATCGGCGGTCCTTTATCCTCGTTTGGTAAAATATCTGCCATGTTGATGGTTGGCTTCATTACATCCATCGTGGGTTTATGGCTAATTTTACCTGAAAGCGCGAATGGTTCAGGCTTTAATATCAGCAAATGGATTGTTCTGCCCGCCGTTATCGCCGCGACTGTTGGTCTTTTGGCTATCTTGCCAGGCCTTAGTGATCGTGTGCGGGCGCAGTATAAAATATTTGCGCATCCGCATACCTGGATCATGACCGTCATCTACACAATGACCTTTGGATCTTTCATCGGCTTCTCTGCGGCTTTGCCTCTATCCATCAAAGTCATCTTCGGTTTTCAGCATATCGCTGGCCCCGAAGGAATTCTGACGCACACACTGGCTAATCCGAACGCCCCAAGTGCGCTGACCTATGCCTGGATTGGCCCCTTTATCGGTGCGATTATCCGCCCAGTCGGCGGCTGGCTTTCGGATAAGTTTGGCGGCGCAATGGTCACGCAAGTGTGCTCTGTGTTCATGGTTGCAGGCGCATTAGGGGCCGCACATTACATGCAAGCGGCCTATGCATCGCCCACGCCAGAAATATATTTCATACACTTTTTCCTGACTATTATGGTGCTGTTTCTCGCAGCAGGAATTGGGAATGGTTCAACATTCCGCACAGTCGCAGTTGTCTTTGATCGCCAAATGGCGGGGCCTGTTTTGGGATGGACATCCGCTGTGGCGGCATATGGTGCCTTTATCATTCCCATCGTCTTTGGAGAACAAATTGAAAAAGGTCTACCCGAACAAGCCTTGTACGGGTTTGCTGGTTTTTATGTGTTGTGTCTGCTTTTAAATTGGGCGGCCTACCTACGCCCTGGGGCAAAATACAAAAATCCTTAAAAAACACACCCCCTTGATTCAGATCAAGGGGGTTTCAGGTCAGGCGTTTAAGAATAGAACTGTAAGGAGCCTTAAATTATGAGCTATTTTATCGACCGAATCACCTACTTCGCCCAGAAACGTGAGAATTTCTCGAACGGCCATGGCGTAACGACGGGTGAGAATCGTGGCTGGGAAAGTGCGTACCGCGACCGCTGGGCACATGATAAAATTGTTCGTTCTACCCATGGTGTGAATTGCACCGGCTCATGCTCGTGGAAGATCTACGTCAAAAACGGTCTTATCACATGGGAAACACAGCAAACCGATTACCCACGTACCCGTCCTGATCTCCCTAATCATGAGCCGCGCGGATGTTCGCGCGGCGCGAGCTATAGCTGGTATATCTATTCCGCCAACCGCTTAAAATATCCGATGGTGCGTAAACGCCTTCTTGATCTGTGGCGTAAAACAAAAGACAGCGTTGGTGGTGATCCCGTTAAGGCATGGGCAACCATTCAAGCGGATCCTATTTTACGGCAATCTTACCAGAAAGTGCGTGGACGCGGCGGATTTGTGCGCGCGGGCTGGGATGAAGCGAATGAGCTTATCGCTGCTGCCAATATCTACACAATCAAGGAACACGGGCCAGACCGGATCATCGGCTTCTCTCCAATTCCAGCCATGTCGATGATTTCCTATGCGGCTGGGTCACGCTACCTCTCACTGCTGGGCGGCGTATGCATGAGTTTCTACGACTGGTATTGCGACCTTCCCCCATCAAGCCCGCAAACATGGGGAGAACAGACCGATGTGCCGGAAAGCGCGGACTGGTATAATTCTGGCTTTATCATCATGTGGGGTTCGAACGTACCGCAAACGCGCACGCCCGATGCCCATTTCATGACCGAAGCCCGTTATAAGGGCACGCAGGTTGTTACCATCACACCGGATTATTCCGAAGCCTCCAAGTTTGGCGATATCTGGCTCAATCCGCGTCAGGGGACGGATGCCGCGCTCGGCATGGCGATGGGGCATGTCATCCTCAAGGAATTCCACCTAGAGAATACATCAAAGTATTTCGATGATTATTGCCGTGCCTATTCGGATATGCCGTTTCTTGTAAAATTAGAGCAGCGCGATGGACGTTTTGTTCCGGGGCGTATGGTGCGGGCGTCTGATTTCAAGGGTGATTTGAACGAAAAGAACAATCCGGAATGGAAGACCGTTTGCTTTGATGAGGAAACGAATCAGATCACTGTGCCTACGGGCTCTATTGGCTTCCGTTGGGGCGAAGAAGGCAAGTGGAACATCGTTCCCACCGACGCACAGTCGGGTAAAAATATTCGCCCGCGCAAAACACTTTTGGGCGCGCATGATGAGATTGTGAAAGTCGGCTTCCCCTATTTTGGTGGCCAGACCCATGAAACGGGCTATTTCGAACCAAATGCCAACGAGGATATTCTGGATCGGAACATCCCTGTTCGTATCCTTGATTTAAGCGGGCAGAAAGTCCCTGTCGCCTGTGTTTTTGATCTGCTCTGCGCTCAATATGGCATTGAACGTCAAGGTTTAGGGGGCGATCACGTTGCCGCAAGTTATGAGGATAACATCCCCTATACGCCAAAATGGCAGGAAAGTATTACAGGCGTTCCAGCAGAAAAAGTCATTCAGGTTGCCCGTGCCTTCGCGCATAACGCCCATATCACCAAGGGCAAGTCGATGATCATCATCGGCGCGGCGATGAACCACTGGTACCACATGGACATGAACTACCGCGCCTGCATCAATATGCTTGTATTCTGCGGTTGTATCGGACAATCAGGCGGCGGCTGGTCGCATTATGTGGGGCAGGAAAAATTACGTCCGCAAACCGGATGGGCGCCTCTCGCTTTTGCACTGGATTGGAACCGTCCTCCACGCCAGCAAAACTCAACATCATTCTTCTATGCGCATACAGATCAATGGCGGTATGAGACGCTGGAGCTTGATGAAATTCTCTCACCGCTTGCGGATCGCAGTAAATGGGCGGGATCTCTGATTGATTGTAATATAAGGTCTGAGCGCATGGGCTGGCTGCCTTCAGCGCCACAACTGGAAGAAAACCCACTTGATCTTGTCAAGCAAGCAGAAGCAAGCGGGCGCGATCCAGTTGAGCATATTGTTGACCGCCTCAGCCGTGGTGATCTCCGTATGTCTTGCGAGGATCCCGACGATCCGCGCAACTGGCCGCGTAATATGTTTGTCTGGCGCTCGAATATCCTTGGCTCCAGCGGTAAGGGGCATGAGTACTTCCTTAAGCACTTCCTTGGCACACAGCACGGTGTACAGGGCAAGGATCTGGGCGATGAAGGGCCGGGACGTTCCTCTGAAGTCGTCTGGCATGATAAAGCACCGGAAGGAAAGCTGGATCTGGTGGTTACACTCGACTTCCGCATGTCTACCACCTGTATCTATTCCGACATCGTTCTGCCAACCGCAAGCTGGTACGAGAAGAACGATTTGAACACATCCGATATGCACCCCTTTATCCACCCGCTCTCCAAAGCGATTGATCCGGTCTGGCAAAGCAAATCGGATTGGGAAATCTATAAGGGATTTGCCAAGAAATTCTCTGAACTTTGTGTGGGTCATTTAGGCGTTGAGAAGGAAATTGTCCTGAATCCCATTCAGCACGATACGGCGGGTGAATTGTCCCAGCCCGACGTGAAGGAATGGCGCAAAGGTGAATGTCCGCTGATCCCCGGAAAAACCGCCCCAAGTATGAAGGTGGTGGAACGTGACTATCCGGCTACCTATGAACGCTTCACATCTCTTGGTCCGCTGCTCGAAAAACTGGGTAATGGCGGCAAGGGTATTGGTTGGAATACTCAGCATGAAGTTGATTTCCTGAAAAAGCTCAATGGCGAGAACAAAGACGGTCGTGCAAAGATTGTGACGGATATTGACGCTTGTGAAACTGTCTTGTCCCTTGCGCCAGAAACCAACGGAGAGGTCGCCGTCAAGGCGTGGGATGCCCTGGGTAAAATTACGGGACGCGATCACAAGCATCTCGCACTGCCGAAGGAAGAAGAAAAAATCCGCTTCCGTGATATTCAGGCGCAGCCGCGTAAGATTATCAGTTCTCCGACTTGGAGCGGCATTGAGTCCGAACACGTCTGCTATAACGCAGGCTATACCAATGTTCATGAGTTTATCCCTTGGCGAACACTGACAGGCCGCCAGCAGCTGTATCAAGATCACCCCTGGATGATCGATTTTGGCGAGGCACTTGTGTCTTACCGTCCGCCGATCAATACCCGCACGGTGCAGCATATGCTGGATAAGCATGGCAAGGAGTCACCAACAATTCTCCTTAACTTCATTACTCCGCACCAGAAATGGGGCATTCACTCGACCTATACGGACAATCTGCACATGCTGACACTGTCTCGCGGTGGGCCGATTGTGTGGGTCAGTGAAGTAGATGCGCAAAAGATCGATGTAAAGGACAATGACTGGCTGGAGGTTTTCAATACCAACGGTGCCATCATGGCTCGTGCCGTCGTTTCCCAGCGCGTGAATGAAGGCATGATGTTGATGTATCACGCCCAGGAAAAACTGGTGCACACGCCGGGCAGTAAGATCACAAATGCGCGCGGAGGGATCCACAATTCCGTGACCCGCGCCACCGTTAAGCCAACGCATATGATTGGCGCTTATGCACATCTGGCTTACGGGTTTAACTATTACGGCACGGTCGGTTCCAACCGCGATGAGTTCGTGGTTGTGCGCAGAATAGACAAGGTGGACTGGATGGACGAACCGGCCAAAATGGAGGCAGCAGAATAACATGAAAGTACGTGCACAAATCGGTAAAGTCCTCAATCTGGACAAATGTATTGGCTGCCATACCTGTTCGGTGACCTGTAAGAACGTCTGGACATCGCGTGAAGGCGTTGAATACGCCTGGTTTAACAACGTGGAAACAAAGCCTGGCGTTGGATACCCTAAAGAATGGGAAAATCAGAAAAAATGGAATGGTGGTTGGTCGCGTCATGCGAATGGTAAAATTCATCCCAAGCAAGGAAATCGTTGGCGCATTCTAGCTAATTTGTTTGGAAACCCCAATCTGCCAGAGATTGATGATTACTACGAACCTTTCACTTTTGATTATGATCATCTGCAGAAGGCGCCTGAGATGAAGACCATGCCCACAGCGCGCCCTCGTTCGCTTGTGACGGGACAGCGCATGGAAAAAGTGGAATGGGGGCCGAACTGGGAAGAAATTCTGGGCACCGAGTTTGAGCACCGCAAAAAAGATTATAACTTCAAGGACATCGAAAAAGAGATGTACGGCGAGTTTGAAAATACATTCATGATGTATCTTCCCCGCTTGTGTGAGCACTGCCTGAACCCCACCTGCGTTGCGTCCTGCCCCTCAGGATCCATCTACAAACGTGAAGAGGATGGGATTGTTCTGGTCGATCAGGATAAATGCCGGGGCTGGCGTATGTGTATCTCAGGCTGCCCCTACAAGAAAATTTATTATAACTGGAATACGGGTAAGGCTGAGAAATGCACCTTCTGCTATCCACGTATTGAAAACGGCGAGCCAACAGTATGTTCCGAGACCTGCGTCGGGCGTATCCGCTATCTGGGTGTGATTCTTTATGATGCTGACCGCATCCAAGAAGCCGCGAGCTGCGAGAAGGAAGAAGATCTTTACGAGGCTATGTGCGATATTTTCCTTGACCCGCATGATCCGGAAGTGATTGCACAGGCGCGGCGTGATGGCATTCCTGAAAACTGGATCGAAGGCGCGCAGA
>CAZZGO010000029.1:0-14734 GCA_964654245.1 uncultured Pseudobdellovibrionaceae bacterium
GGCAAGTTTGTTTTCCATAGTCATTTTATGGCCTTTTTGAAGGGGGTCAAATTTGTTTTACGCTTAAAAGCTGTGGCATAATTAAGGCAAGAATAAAAAAAGAAAAGTGCCTATTTTTTGCGACGAACAGAGACAAGGGGATACACATGGCAAAATCTTATGGGGGGCCTGAAATACTGGCGATGATGGGGGGGGGCGGTCTCTTTAACCCCGCCTCCGGAAGTTTTAGATCGGCTTCAATCGGCAAGGATACCGGGTCTTCACGATCACTTTACACACGCGTCAGGTGTGGCACCGCCTGTCCCCACACGTGAGTGGTCAGCTGTTGTCGGAGGATATCAACCATGACGATAGAAATTGCTCATATGCGCAATGGCGCGCTCGCCTTGTTGACGGATGATGATTTACCCGCGCGAGTCAAATATATCGAGTATTACCGGGAACAAAGGCTTTTTCAGCTTGTCTTCGACGAGAGCACGGTTCCGGACATGCTGGTCACCCGCGAAATGGATGATAACGCCAGCCGGATCATACAATCCGCCCCGGACATGATGGTGGTGGTAATGGCACCTCAGGGAGGATCACCTTATGGTTATGATGCCCCGCTCATTCAGATCGGTGTTTAAGGGGGGCATTTTACGCCCCATTTTTTTACGCTTGATTTTCCGGCGGCATTCCCTATAAATCTCCCTCTAACGGATGCGGGTGTAGCTCAGTGGTAGAGCACGACCTTGCCAAGGTCGGGGTCGCGAGTTCGAGCCTCGTCACCCGCTCCAATCTCTCTCGGCGCTCTGTAGAGTACCAAAATCGGCCTTTTTAAGGCTTTTGCCCTCAAAATTCCTTATTTTTTTCCTTGTGCCGGGCTTAAAACCGCTTACATTCGCCCCTGCTGACGGGGGCAGAGATGATTCCCGACACATAGGGTCAGTTGTCACAAACTATAGGAAGAATGATGTCTGTGAGATGTTGGGGTTTTGTGGTTCTGAGTGTCATGAGCATGATGGCGGCATCCCTGCCGGCGCGGGCGTCTGATCCTGAAATGTTGGGCACGCACGGGGACTGGAAAGTGTATCGGTTCACCGAGAACGGCAATCAAGTATGTTACATGGCCGCTACACCACAAAAGGCAGAAGGCAAATACACCACGCGCGGTGAGATTTATGCCCTGATTACGCATCGCCCGTCTGAAAACACCCGTGATGTCTTTAGTTATATTGCTGGATATTCCTATAAAGAAGGAAGCCCCGCCAAAATGACAATCGATGGCAAATCATTTTCATTGTTCACGCAGGATGAAACAGCTTGGGGTGCAGACGCATCGGCCGACTCCGCGATTGCATCCGCCATTCGCACGGGATCAAAACTGGTGGTCAAAGGGGTATCCCGCCGAGGCACCGAAACCACGGACACGTTTAGCTTGAAAGGCTCCAGTGCCGCGTATGAAGCCACAGCCGAGGCTTGCGGCTTGTAAGAGAAAAACAATTAACGCATTGATTTAAAACAAAATCTTATTTATGTAAAAATTTATTATCTGTTGGCGGTTTGCTAACTTTTGTATGAAAAGGTTGGAATAGGATACACCATATGCTACCCCTGTTACTGGAAAAGACATTTAAACACAGTGTGATTAAGAAACGACAACACCAACCCACAGGGCATTCGGACTCTCATTCTGACGATCAACCTCTCGGTCATTCGCACAAAAATCCAAAACTCTCCATGGCTCATCTCAAAAATACCACCGCTGGCGCGGGTCGCCGTTTTTCTTCTTCCCAGCTTTCCAGCTGGCGCTCGAAGCTGAAAGCCGGGGTATCGATTATTGCCCGTCATCTGGGGGTGAAAGAACGTCATGTCACCACCCGTGAAGGACGTCTTCGTCTTCGGTATGTGGCCACGCCGGTGGCACTGGCCTGCGTGATCGCGCTTAGCGTGTCTGTCCTGCCGGACACATCCACAGCACGCTTTATGAATGACATTGAATCTGCCGCCGGGGCAGAGATGGCCGACGCCGAGATGGGACGCCATCAAGCCCATGCAAAAATGGCGGCGAATGCTAATCTTTCGCTGGCCAATGTGATGGCCAAAGTCATGCCAGGGCCAACCGAAAAAGTCGTAACGGTTGAGTCAGGTCAGGCATTAGGCGTGGTCATGGAAAAAGCGGGCATTGGTTCTGCGGAAAGTTCCGAAGTGATTGCCGCCATGAAAGCACATTTTGATCCACGCAAGTTAAAAGCGGGTCAGAGCATTCATATGAAATTTGAGCCTGCCGAAGATGGCCAGCTTCAGTTTGCCAACATGAAAATGGCGATTGATCCCTTGAAGACGCTGGTCGTGACCCGCGAGGGGGATTCGTTTCAATCCGTTTTGGATGAAAAACAAGTTGAACGTAAGGTGCGCGCTAAAGGAACGAAAATCGAAGTGTCCTTATATGGGTCTGCCGCCAAAATGGGCATCCCGCAATCTGTTGTGGCGCAGGCGATCAAAATCTATTCTCAGAATATCGATTTTCAACGCGACATTCGTCAGGGTGATAAGCTGGAAGTGATGTATGACAGTTACGAAACCGAAGATGGCTATGTGGCCAAAACCGGGGATGTCATTTATGCCAAGCTGACGTTGAACGGGAGAGAAATCCCTTTATACCGTTATAAAGACTCATCTGGCCGTTTGGATTATTACAGCCCCGAAGGCCGAAGCATTCGCCGCACATTGATGAAAACGCCGATTGATGGCGCGCGCATGTCGTCAGGGTATGGGATGCGCCGCCATCCTGTGCTGGGCTACACCAAAATGCATAAGGGTGTTGATTTTGCCGCGCCGATTGGCACGCCTATTTTCGCCTCTGGAGATGGCGTCATTGAAAAGGCCGGGCGTTTTTCATCGTATGGCAATTATATTCGTATCCGTCATAACGGCCAGTTGAGCACAGCCTATGCCCATTTAAGCCGGATCAAGGTATCACCGGGTGCCCGCGTGCGTCAGGGGGATGTGATTGGGCTGGTGGGTAATACTGGACGTTCCACAGGCCCGCATCTTCACTATGAAATTCTGGTGAATGGCCGCCATGTTAACCCGAACTCCGTTAATCTGCCCGTGGGGGAAAACCTGCAAGGCAAGGAATTGAAACGGTTTAAGCAAGAAGTGCGCGGGGTTGAACAACAATTCGCCGAACTCTATCAAGGTCAGAAATTTGCCTTTCTGGGATCCGATAAAGACAAGGTAAATTAAACACTACATACCCGGGCGTCTTCGCGTCGGGTGTGATATCTTCCGTTGCTTGAGATAAAGCCCCAGACCCCCGCCGCCCCATATGGCGGCCAATACACCCCAGAACAACATGTAATTCCGGTGCTCATTACGCGGATACCAGCGTGTCTTAGACATCTGTGTATCGGTTAACGCGGGCGATGTCTGAGAGGCATATAACACCAGCGATAATACATCCTGCAGATCCCGTGCCTGTGCGATGGCTCCGATATCGGCATGTGTCCAGTGATCATGAACCGGACTATTGGGCGGGGTAAAACGATTGACGTCATCTGGCCGTCTTAAGATACCAGAAACCTGAACCTCGCCGGCGGGAAGCCGGCAGGCACAGCGCGCCGGATCCAGCGTGGCCGTTTCACGAAAGCCCCGGTTGACAAGAATAATGCCGCCCTGCGTCAGCTTGAGGGGCGTCAGGATATGGAATCCGGCTTTACCATCTTGTGTTTTGGGTCCCAAGGCAATTTCGCGGTCAAACAGGAATGTGCCGTTGACGCTTCCATAGGCCAGAGGATGAGGCTCTCCCGCCAGTGTTTCAAGCCGCGGGAGATCAAACACATTGTCCCCCGGATCAACAGAATAGAGTTGATCCAATGTCTTGATGATCTCCGTCTTCCAGTTCAGGCGATGAGATTGCCACACGCACAACGAACTAAGCACAATCAGCCCCGTTAGCCACAAGCCGATTCCCACCCCTTTTTTCATGAATGATCCTGCCATGTTTCCGGCCTGTGACGATACTGAAGTGCAAGGATAAAGGTTTTCAAGGGTTTGAGCATACCCAGCGTGAGCCCCAACGCCACAACCGTCCACACAACCGCATGAACCCATAACGGCGGCATCAGCGTAAATTCCATGACCAGTGCCATCGGCACCAATAAAAACCCCAGTACAAAAATAAGAAAAACGGCCGGGCCATCTGCGGCATCATGGCGCGATAAGGCCAAATGGCATATTGGGCAGGTATCCCGAACGGTGAATGAAAAACGACCCTTATAAAGTGCCCCTTGCCGGCATCGGGGACAGGTGCAAGAACAGGCCTGTTTCATATCTTGCCAGAATAAGGGGCTTGAATTAGACATAACTTTATATTAGAGTGCCATAAATAAAAAAAATTATCTTAAAAAGAGTGTGTGCGTGATGTCAGAAAATAACAAGCCCTTAGATCAACGACCGTCAGGTAACGTTATATACCCAGCCGTCTTTCAACGACCAACTTTCAACAAGACAGCGAATCCAGCCCCCGAGCCCTCGATACTTGAATTGTTCAAGCAAGCGCTGACTGAAGCCGATGGAAAGCCTAGGGACACTATACATGTCTCGCATTGTGACTGGGCTATGAAGTAAAAACGCGCCCGGCTTTAGTGTGCCATCGGGGTGCCGCCATGGCTTCCCCACCAATAGATGGCAATAAACAAGAACAGCCAGACCACGTCGACGAAGTGCCAATACCAGGCGGCGGCTTCGAAACCAAAATGGCTTTCCTTACTGAAATGGCCTTTGTTCGTCCGCCACCAACAGACGGCCAGAAACAAGGTGCCGACCAGAACATGGAATCCGTGAAAGCCTGTGGCCATAAAGAAGGTTGAGGCAAAAACGCCATCATCAAATTTAAAAGTGACATGGGTGTATTCATAGAACTGAAAACACAGGAAGAATAGACCCAGGCCTACTGTTATTCCCAGTGCCTTAGACATGGTTTTGACATCATTTTCCAAGATGGCGTGATGTGCCCATGTGACCGTGCAACCAGACAGCAATAGGATCATCGTCATCAGGAATGGCACATCAAAGGTGGGGATCATTTCATATTGGGGGGGCGGCCAGACACCCTGGGTATAGGCCACGCGCGCAGTCTGAATCGCTTCGTTGGCAAACAGACTGACGTCAAAAAACGCCCAGAAAAACGCGACGAAGAACATGACTTCCGAAGCAATAAACAAAGCCATCCCGTAACGAAGCCCAATTTGGGCAATGGGGGAATGGGCTTTTTCCGTGAACGCTTCGAAGATCACATCTTTCCACCAGAAAAACATCACGGCAATCACGCCCAGAAAACCGATAATCGTTCCTTTCACCCCCAGATGAACAGGACCCAAAGAGACATCATGCATAAATAAAACCGTGCCGAGTGCCAAAAGACCCGCCGCAAATGAGGCCACCAAAGGCCAGATACTGGGGCGTACCATGTGATAAGGGTGTGGTTTGCCGGTGGTGCCGTATTCAACGTGGTCTGCCATGGAATATTCCTTTAGAGATGATCAAAATTACCGAACCGTTTTAGCAGGTTCGCCGCTATTGTAAAAGGCTTCGAGGGCGCTATCAAGGGACTTTGAATCCGCCGGATAGAAGGTATAGGACAGGGTAATCACCTTGACGTCATCCATTTCCCGGTCGTCCATGATCGACGGATCCACATAAAAAACCACCGGCATGTGCATATCTTGCCCGGGAGTTAATGTCTGGCGGTCAAAACAAAAACATTGGGTTTTGTGGAAATACTTGCCTGCCTTTTCCGGGGTGACGTTGTAAACTGCCGTGCCGGTGGTGGGTTCTTTGGTCAGATTTTTCGCCTCATACGACACCAACCCCTCTTGGCCGACGTTGACCTTTATTTTGTGCTGATCCGGTTTGAACCGCCACGGCAGATCCTGTGACGTATCGGCATTAAAACGGATTTCCATCTGCCGGTCCATCACGACCCCGGGGGCCGAGTCAGACCGCATGGTTGTCCCGTCAAAACCCGTTACCTGACAAAAAAGCCGATATAAAGGGACAGACGCAAACGACATCCCCAACATGAACCCGACCGCGCCTAACACTAAAAAAAGGGTTTTGGTGTGGTTTTTTTTGGTCATCCGTCGCGCTCTACACTTAAGGGGGAGAAAGATTGTGCGGTAGGCATAATCTCCATCCGGTTGACATTCACATGCGGGGGCAGGGTGGCCACCCAGACAGCCGTTTCCGCAACATCATCTGCTGTCAGGGGTGCTGTCCCGGCATACACCGCCCGTGCTTTGGACTCATCCCCCTTAAATCGCGCCAATGAAAAAGGTGTCTCGGCCATCCCGGGTTCAAGGCTGGTGACGCGGACTTTGGTGCCGACCAGATCAGCGCGAAGTGCCAAGGAAAATTGATGAACAAAGGCCTTAGACGCGCAATAGACACTGCCGCCGGCATAAGGATAGTTTCCGGCGGTGGAACCGATATTGATGATATGCCCTCGGCGGCGTTCAATCATGCCCGGCAGGATCATTTTAGTAATCCGCACCAGTGCCGTGTCATTCATTGCGATCATGTCTTCCCAATCATTGAGATCAGCGTCCTGTGCTTTATCCAAACCCAGCGCGCCTCCGGCATTATTCATGAGTACGTCAATCTGTTCAAACGCCGGGGGAAGGGACGATAAGGCCGATAATGTGGCCTGTTTATCCGTGACATCGAAGATGACGGGGTGGACGGGTACCGAGAATTTTTGTGTCAGTTGCGCCAGTTTTTCCGGGTTTCGGCCATGCAGAATTAAAGAACATCCCAGCGCGGCAAAGCGTTTAGCGAAGGCTTCGCCGAATCCGCCGGTCGCACCGGTGATCATCACAATACGTGGCAGATAAGAAGCGGGATTATCCGACATGGGTCATTTTAATGATGGTCACTGCCCATATGATCCCGACCCAGGCCAGAATGCACAAGGCCACCATCACATTTTTTTTAAGTTTCTTTTTATGTAAGTCAGTGTGGGGCATCGTTATACCTTATCAATCATGAGGGCGAGAAACAGGGCGAATAAATAAAATACAGAATATCCGAACATCAATCTGGCACTTTTTTCACCCCGGTCAAGGATGACCCGCATATTGGTGAAAATAAAAAAAACCGAGAGAATAAAGGCTGTGATCCCATACCCTATACCGGCGATATTAAGCAGGTAAGGCAGGAGTGAGAGGGGAAGCAAGAGGAGCGAATAGGCCATCATATGCCATTTTGTTTTCTCTGCCCCGATCACGCAAGGAAGCATGGGAATATTCGCCCGTTGATAATCAGAATTGGCAAAGAGGGAGAGCGCCCAGAAATGCGGCGGTGTCCAAAAAAAGATCAGCGCAAAGAGAGAAAGCGAGGCCAATGTGATATCCCCCGTCACCGCCGCCCAGCCGATCATCGGGGGGAAAGCTCCGGCTGCGCCACCAATCACGATATTTTGCGGTGTCAGGCGTTTAAGCCACATGGTGTACACCAGAACATAAAATAAATTGGCAAACGCCAGAAGGCCAGCCGCCATCCAGTTGACGGCCACGCCCATGGTCATGACCGACAGAATGGAGAGAATGACCCCAAAGCTTAAGGCCTCTGTCGGCTCCACTTGCCCCATGGGTATCGGCCGATTTTGCGTGCGTTTCATCACCGCATCGATATCGCGGTCATACCACATGTTAATGGCACCTGCGGCTCCGGCATTGATGGCCAGACAGATCATCGCCACCACCGCCAATAAGGGATGCATACTCGAAAACCCTGGGGCGACCCACATGCCGGCAAAGCCCGTGAAGACAACAAGGCTCATCACCCGGGGCTTGAGCAAGGCCACATAATCCGAAACGCGGGCTTCGGGAGGGCTCATCAATAGGGCTGTGTTCTCAGACATGCGTCATATGTATCATGACGCCCAAAAATTGCCAGAATGGAATTCTTAAGCTTACTTGTCCTATTCATAAGATGGAATCGGTTCCATTTTCGGTAAGATGCGGGCGCGCATAGATAGATGCTTAATTGCATCATTCTGTAAGACTTCAGTCATCGTCACATCACCCAATTTTTGTTGTGCGAGTCGGTCATGTGCCGTTGAGGCCCCTGCATGGTAAGGATCAATGCGTACGGCGTAGGTTGCAAATTCAATATCCCATGAACTTCCGATAGCTTCTTGCACTTTGGCTGACTTCAAGCAGGCATTGACTACAGGTGTTTCGTAACCTCTATCTGTTTTTTGTCTTAAAAAAGCGGTTAAAAACTGATCCGCGATGGTGATACCGGAATGGGTTTCGGGATCTTGAAAATCTTTATTCTGGCATAATTTGTTGATGACATCTGCCGTGGCGTCGGAAATGCCGTGCTGTCCAAAGCAGGAATCCATGAGTTTCTGATGCGCCGTTTCCAGCCCCTTTCGATCCCCTTGTTCTAACATATAGAACATCTGGGAAATCAGGTGGCCTTTATCGACCGTTGTCCGAAAATCATTCTGTGCCATGGGTACAGTCCTTTGCTGTTTTTAACGTCTCCATATTATGATGTAATATATATGGAAAGTCAAATTATTTAATGCTAATAATATGTTAACAAAAAATCAAAGGCTCAAACCGACAGAATCCGGGCGCTGACGGCTTCATCTACGGGGGTGCAGGTGACGGGGGTATCTTTGATCGCGGATAGAAATTTTTTCTGATCGTCTTTTGAGGCAAATTCAAACCCCATCATTGCCCGGCCGATATTTTCCCCGGAATAGGCGTAATTGAAATAACAGACATTCGCATAGGCCGAAACGGTGCGCATAAATTGTCGCAGGGCGCCCTTACGCTCGGGGAATTCGACTTGCATCAACAGGGGATGTTGAAACAAGGCCGGATTATAATTGATGATCCGGTATCGGACATCCGGATCCATGGTGACATCTTCAAATTCAACTTTGGCTTTCTTCAGCTCACTTCCCAAACTTTCCATCCGCTCGGGTTCAGCTTCAAGGCCGATGATCGGCCAGGCCTCTGTTTCATGGGTTTTGCCATACTGAAATTCAGAAACATTTAACCCCTGAAAATGCTTTTCTAATAACGCCAGCATGCCACCTTTCTTTTCACCAATGTGAAAACGAAAAAAACGTTTACGCTGGGCGCCGATTCCCGCGCGCTGAGCGATCATGGAAATTTTGCCAAAATCCATATTGGCACCACACAAAATGGCCAGCATTTTCTTATCTTTGACGGCCTTCGGGTTTTCATCGGCAAATTTCACCAATCCCGCCAGTCCCATCGCCCCTGAGGGTTCAGGAATAACCCGTTTGGCGTCCCACATGCGGGCAATGGCCGCCGACACTTCTTCATTCGTCACGGTGATAAAGGCATCAATATATTTGCGGCAAATATCAAAGGTCAAATCGCCCGGGCGTGCCACCGCTGTCCCATCACAAAATGTATCCACGGATTTAAGGGTCACCGGTTTTCCGGCAGTGATTGAGGCCTTCATAGAGGCTTGATCCACGCCCTCGACTCCAATGATTTTAATCCGGGGGTTATGAACCTTGAGCCACGCCGCCACTGCGCCCGCCATGCCGCCGCCGCCAATTTGGACAAAGGCATAATCAAAAGGGCCTTCACCGGACAACATAATTTCATCGGCGATCGTGGCCTGACCCGCAATTGTGTATAGGTCATCGAACGGGTGTACATAGGTGAGTTTATGTTTTTTGGCATAGTCTTTGGCGGCGTCGCTTGATTCATTGTACGTATCGCCGATCAAAATAATATCGACGCTGGCACCGCCATGACGTTTGACGGATATTTGCTTCATCATCGGGGTGGAAATAGGCATGTAAATTTTTGCCTTGAGCCCCAGCATTCGTGCGGCCAGCGCAACGCCCTGCGCGTGATTGCCTGCCGATGCGGCCACAACGGTTTTGCATCCTGTCTTTTCGTGATGTACACGCACCGCGTTATATGCGCCGCGCCATTTATAGGCGTTGATCGGCCCTAAATCCTCGCGCTTGATGAAAATGCGATAGGGGGCATTCGGCATGGCCGGTATTTCCTGAAGCGGTGTGGGAGATCCTGCGTGATAGACCCGGGTGCGGGCGCGCAGAATTTCTTCGAATAATTGGTCTTCCAGCTTGGGGTTCATCTTATTTCTTTCGTCAATATTCTCTCTTTTTAACCATCACGGGGCGCGGTCGCAAGATGGGCATGACAATATAATCTTATGTTAATAATTTCTGTGCCAGAACAGCGCTCGTGCCCTGATCCAGACAAGAAAATATCTTGGCTCTGCCGAATTTGTGTTACACGATGCAGACATGAGATCCTGTGAAAAAGAAGGAACACGTATGAAACAAAATTTGTGTATGGCGGTGGTGCTGTGGGGTCTGATCGGGGTTGTCCCGGCCTTAGCCGCGGATACGGCCAAGGATGAGGCCAAAAAAGAAGAAAAAGTGATCACGGCGACCGAAGACAAAACACCGCTGACGGAATGGATTGAGGCTGAAAATAAGCTGATTGATACTTTGTCTGCTGACAATAAAAAGGCATTTTATGTGATGCGTAATAAACATGGTATCTTGCGCAGTATCCGCGTGGTTGACCGTGATGTCGGAAAAGCGGTCAAAGCCTGTGCCAAGGCGAACGCCGGATTAAAACAAGAGATCACAGAGCGTTATAAAGATTGGCAGAATGCGGTTTTGCCGATTTTGGACACAGCCGAAAAATTTTTGAACGAAGAAGTGGACACGCAGACGGTTGTCGTGCCCAGCGATTTTAAATATGTGCTGAAGATGAATGACAAGGCTTTTGAATATGGTGAGAAGCAAATTCGTAAAGAGCCTGTGACGACCGAAGAGGCTTGCCGTGGATTGATTGACAGTATGGACCGCACTGAAAACGACCTTATTGAATTGCTTCAGGATGCTTTACTCCCTGAGGAAGTGATCCGGCAACGTCTGGAACGCCTCGAGAAAGAAAAGGAGAAGGAAAAAGAGCAGGAGCAAGCGAAAGAGGCGGCCACGCCGGAATAGTTTGTTGTCATGAAAATCCTTCAGGTGATGGCCGGAGCCGAGCAAGGCGGCGCAGAAACGGCTTTTGTTGATATTTGTATTGCGCTTCACGAAGCCGGGGAGCGGGTCGAAGTGGTCACGCGTCCCAATGCGGTGCGTGTACCCCAACTGGAACAGGCGGGGATCAAGGTGCATACCGCCCCCTTCAGCGGTACGCTGGATGTGTTTACCACATGGCGTCTATCGCGGGTCATCACCCAGTTTGAACCCGATATCGTCCAGACATGGATGGCGCGTGCGGCCAAAAAAACGCCGAATTGGTCCCAGATGAAAACGCCGCACAAATTCTTGAATGTGGCGCGGCTGGGGGGATATTACAAAATCAAAAACTTCAAAACCGCAGATTATTTTATCACGAATACCGAAGATTTACGCCGTTATGTGGCCGATGCCGGGATACCCTCTGACCGCATACGCCATATCAACAACTTCGCCAAAATGGTGGATACCGCGCCGCCTGTTCATCGGTCTGATTTACAAACACCTGACACTGTATCCGTTATTCTATCCCTAGGCAGACTTCATGAAAACAAGGCGATTGATGTCGCGATCAAGACGATTGCCGAAATCCCGCAGGCGTATCTATGGATCGCAGGTGAGGGTGATTTGCGCCCGTCATTGGAACAACTGGCGCGGGATATGGGGGTCTATGACCGGGTTCGTTTCCTGGGATGGCGCACCGATCCCTATGCGTTACTTCGGGCGTCGGATGTGTGTTTATTTCCCTCACGGGCGGAACCGTTTGGGAATGTGGTGATACAGGCATGGTCCACACGCACGCCGCTGGTGGTTTCGGATGCTGATGGTCCCCGTCAGATTTGTACGCCGGGCGAAGATTGCCTGATGGTGCCGCGCGAAGATGTTTCAGGGTTTGCAAAAGCCATTCAGCGTGTTTTATCGGACAAAGACCTTGCGCGCCAACTGACTGACCGCGGATATCACCAATTCCAAAACCATTTCACTGCCCAGAAAACGGTCAGCGATTATATGGGATTTTATCTGGAGATCATGCAACGCGAGAAGATGATCTAATCACAAAAAGTTGATGAAATAATAACGCCAGAACCACAAAAGCGCCCGCCTGATGCGCCGCCGCCACAGGAATATAGAGTTGTGATAAAAGGGCAGACAATCCCAGAACGACCTGAAGCAAGATAGAAGCAGCTAAAAACCCGTTTTGGGCTTTCCAGGCGAATATAAGGACAACACACGCCGTGATCACCGCGATCCAGCGATGCACAAATTGTACAGCCGCGGCGTCATGATGTAACGAAGCCAGCCCCGTGACTTCAGGCGGTATCCAGTGACGATCCATCATCGGCCATGTGTTATAAATCATGCCGGCATCGAGCCCTGCGGTGAAGGCTCCCCATATGATGGTTAGGGCGATCAAAATTAAAGAGGCATACCCCCATAGGCGAAGGGATGGGGCAAAATTCTGAACGGATAGCGGCTTTGATCGTGCCGACAGATCAAACGCCATCCAGAGTAAATAAACAAAGATAATCATCGCCAGTGACAGATGTGCCGCCAAGCGGTAATGGGAAACCGAAGGCCGATCCACAAGGCCGCTAACCACCATGTACCACCCCATCACGGCCTGCATCCCGCCCAGAAAAAGGGCGAGTAAAAGCCGGGGTTTATACCCCGAAGGAATCATGTTCTTGATCCAGAAATAGATCAGCGGAAGCGCATAGACCAACCCGATCAGACGTCCCCAGAACCGATGAAACCATTCCCAGAAAAAGATATATTTGAAATCATCCATCCCCATCCAGTAGTTTTTATGAATGAATTCGGGGGTTTGCTTATATAAATCGAATACCCGGTTCCATTCCGTATCTGAAAGGGGGGGGATGGCACCGATCAGGGGTTTCCATTCCACCATCGATAGCCCGGATTCCGTCAGGCGGGTAATGGCACCTATAACGGCCATGCACAACACCATAAAGGCCGAAAAATACAGCCAGTTAATGACAGATTTGGGCACAGTCTGGGTCATATGATCAAGATGAATTGACTTTTGTTCGATGTATTGCATTTATAGCGGCACATGACAGAAAGCAAGGGCACATATTTTAAAACGGACGTGATTATTATCGGCGCGGGGCCGGTGGGTCTGTTTGCCGTTTTCGAACTGGGTCTGCTCGACATGAAGGCGCATCTGGTGGATATTCTGGATCGCCCCGGAGGGCAGTGTGCCGAACTTTATCCCGAAAAACCGATTTATGATATTCCGGGCTTTCCTGTCATTACGGGGCAGGCCTTGACGGATAACCTGATGGCGCAAATCAAGCCGTTTGCACCGGTATTCCATTTTTCACAAATGGCTTGTGCGCTGAAACGTCTGGATAGCGGACATTGGGAACTCACCACAGATGAAGGCAACAGAATTGAAGCCCCGGTAATTGTGATTGCCGCAGGCGGCGGGTCATTCGTGCCGAAAAAACCGGCCATTCCGGGTATCGAGCCGTATGAGGGCACATCGGTTTTTTATGCCGTGCGTAAGATGGATCAGTTTAAAGGCAAGAATATCCTGATTGCCGGCGGCGGGGATTCCGCACTTGATTGGACCTTAAATCTTCAGCCGATCGCGCAATCCATCGCGCTGGTGCATCGCCGTGATGACTTCAGAGCCGCCCCGGACAGCGTCCATAAAATGCGGGCCTTGGTGGCCGACGGCAAAATGAAACTGCATATCGGGGATATCAAATCCCTGAAGGGTGAGGGGGCACAGATAACATCTGTTCATATTCATTCCAAGGATGCCGGAGATCAGGAGATATCGTGTGATACCTTGTTGGCCTTTTATGGTCTGACAATGAAATTAGGGCCTATCGCCGATTTCGGGCTCCAGCTTCATGAAAACCTGATCCCCGTGGATACCGAAAAATTTGAAACCAGCCAGAAAGGTATCTTCGCGATTGGCGATATCAACCATTATCCGGGAAAATTAAAACTGATTTTATCCGGGTTTCACGAGGCGGCGTTGATGGCGCAACAGGCCTTTCGTTATGTGCACCCGGATAAGAAACTAAGATTTCAATACACAACATCCTCTTCCGCGCTTCAGGAAAAACTGGGCGTGAGCGATCAGGCGGGATAGGGTCATGAACATGTCTTCATTTTCAGTGATTGATACCGCTTCTTTGGCGTACCAAACGGTCTGGCGCGAAAGACAGTATCTGTTCAAGTTGATGGTGTTTCCATTATTGATAAAATTGGCTTGTTTTATATTTGCGCTCTCTGCTGGATTTCAAGAAAATATTCTGCGCTTAACGCTCTGTTTAATTCCGGCCTATCTGGCCGAAGGATGGATGATTGCCCATTTTGTCCGGTTGATCGGGTTTAACCAGCGATGGCCGTTTCGGCCTTCGGGGGATGTGGATCAAGATAGGCCGCAAATCATCATGCGTGCCCGGGGCGTGTTAGGCGGGGCGGTGGCATATACCTTGATCAATATGGCGATTGGGGCGTTTATTGCGGTGATGATGATCGTCATACCTTTTGATGTCGCGCCAGATGACGTCAGACCTCAATCAGCCCTTCTCGGTCTATGTTTGCTGGCTTTTTCGGTGTGGGCGTTTCGCTTTGTCTGGGTACATATTCTAGTTGCCCTTGATATTCCGTCTCAACGGATGTTGATGATGTTGGCTTCGCGCGGGA
>CAZZGO010000030.1:0-14532 GCA_964654245.1 uncultured Pseudobdellovibrionaceae bacterium
TGTCGGCATTCATGGCCAGGCACATGGAACATCCCGGTTCCCGCCAATCAAAGCCGGCCTCTTTTAAAATCTGAGCGATACCTTCGGCTTCGGCTTGGGCTTTGACTAAACCTGAACCCGGAACCACCATCGCATAAACACCGGCGGCCACTTTTTTCCCTTTGGCGATATGGGCAACGGCACGTAAATCTTCGATGCGTCCATTGGTACACGACCCGATAAAGACTTTATCAATCGGAATGTCGGTCAATTTTGTACCGGGCGTCAGACCCATATAATCCAGCATGCGTTCAACAGATGCGCGTTTATTAATATCCGAAAAATCAGACGGTGCCGGAACATATCCCGTGATCGGCATAACATCTTCGGGGGTTGTACCCCAGGTGACGGTGGGGGTGATGTCTTTTGCCGCAAGCACGACTTCTTTGTCATAGGTGGCGCCGTCGTCACTCACGAGGGTACGCCAATAGGCAACGGCTTGTTCGAATTCTGATCCTTGTGGCGCCATGGGCCGACCCTTGATATACGCAAAAGTCGTATCGTCAGGTGCGACCATGCCGGCTCTGGCACCTGCTTCGATGGACATGTTGCACATGGTCATGCGGCCTTCCATCGACAGGGCGCGCACAGCATCACCCGCATATTCAATCACATATCCTGTGCCGCCGGCTGTGCCGATCACGCCGATGATGTGCAGGATCATGTCTTTGGCCGTTACACCGGGGGGAAGGGTGCCATTGACGGAAATCCGCATCGATTTTGCCGGTTTTTGTATCAAGGTCTGCGTGGCCAGCACGTGCTCCACTTCGCTGGTGCCAATCCCAAAGGCCAGCGCGCCGAATGCGCCGTGGGTGGAGGTGTGGGAGTCTCCGCATACAATGGTCATACCGGGTTGGGTGAATCCCTGTTCAGGGCCGATGATATGAACGATGCCTTGGCGTTTATCGTTCATATCAAACAAGGTGATACCGAATTCCTGGCAATTATCGCTTAAGGTTTGTACCTGAAGTCTGCTTTCTTCGTCGTCAATCCCGCGAGACCGGTCGCTTGTGGGGACATTATGGTCGGCCACGGCCAATGTGGCGTCACGCCGTCTCACCTGACGCCCCGCCAGACGAAGCCCTTCGAAGGCCTGCGGCGAGGTAACTTCGTGCACGAGATGGCGGTCGATATAAATCAGACAGGTGCCGTCTTCCCCGCGGTGAACCACGTGGTCATCCCAAATTTTTTGAAATAAGGTGCGGGGGGTATTACTCACGGGGGTATTTATAATGGTTAAAACAGCTTTTTTTCAAGAAAATCTCACATTTTTTTAAAAATCACTTGCTATCAGAACGATATTGCATTATGTTAAATAAAATTTAACCTTTGAGGGGGAGTGACGCAATGTCTAAGGCAGGCTTGATTATTAGCGGAGTAGTAGGTGCGGGGGCTTTGGCGGCAGTGTTTTCCTGGATTGGAGATCACGGGATTAGAGCTTGTCAGCCTGATGGTGACGGCGGGGCAAAACTGCATCATGCCGATGGGCGGGTAACATCCGTTCGACAAATGACAATATCCGGGGATGGCCGGTATTGCGTCATTAATCCTGATATCTTTATCCCCACTATCCGTTAACCCTTTCATAATCCTTGTTGCACTACAATATAGGCAGTGCAACAATAAGGGGATGTGGATGGGTATAATCTTGGAAAGTCAACAGGTTCATGCCGATGTCGCGTTTCGCGATGGCGTGTTGGGCATTTCTTTTTTTGACCCGTCTTATGTTAGGTGTGAATCCATTCTGATCAATGCGGAAAACCGTCACATCGGCGGCATACTTCACGAAGGCTATCATGACTTTGGGGAGCTTCCCCCCCATATATCCGTTCGGGATCTCGGCCATATCGGCCGTGCATTGCTGACGGGTACCTTGCCGTCAGGGCAGGGGATTTCACTGTCTGCACCTCTCCAACTTTCTTTTGTTTAACCCCCATTAAAAAGGTCTTTAACCCATGTCCACCGTTGTTAAGTCAGTTGAGCCGTCAATCAATAACGCAGAATGCGCCCGTACCGGGATTATTCGGATCAGCAAAAAATAAACAGAAACCATAAAAAAACGACCCCATGACGGGGTCGTTTTTGTGTTGTCTATGCCGCTATGATTAAGCTTGGGCGTCTGCTGGGGCTTCGGCACCGGCTTCTTTGGCCGCATCTTTGGCTTTTTTCTTGGCTTCGTGGCCTTGGCGGGCTTCGGCTTTGGCGGCTTTTTTGGCCTCTTGTTTTTTGGCCGTTTTCTGTGTTTTTGTCATCGCGTCATCGGCTTCTTCCACTGCTGTTTCAATACCAAAACCACTGGTTTTTTCAGAAATACGCGCTGATTTACCGCGGCGATCACGTAAGTAGTACAGCTTCGCACGGCGTACCGCACCTTTACGCACCAACTCGATGCCATCAATCTGGGGGGAGTAAAGCGGGAACACACGTTCAACCCCTTCGCCCAGCGAGATTTTACGCACGGTGAAATTGGCATTGATATCGCCCACATTGCCGGATCTGGCGATGCAAACGCCTTCGTAAGCCTGAATACGCTCACGCTCGCCTTCTTTGATTTTGACATTGACCTTTAGGGTGTCGCCGGGGGCAAAGGCCGGGATTTCACGCAAGGCGGAGAGTTTTTCCAGCTGGCGATTTTCAAATTTTTTCAATGTATTCGTCATGTTACTTCATCCTTTTTCTAGGTTATGGCACCTCGTAATCAGACAGCCTGAGGCCGCTGGCAGGTACCTGTGTTGTGGTTTGAAAAGGTCAAACTCGGCTGGTTTCTACAGGAAACGGGCTATTCCGGCAAGAAGATTATCACTTTTTAGCCATTAAATCAGGCCGGCGGGCGGCGGTCAGGGCTTCGCTTTGCGCCCGGCGCCATGCGGCTATTTTGGCGTGATCCCCGGTTTTCAGAATATCCGGCACGGGATAGGAGGTTCCCTCGGCCGATACCCAGTCCGGGGGGCGGGTATAATGGGGATATTCCAAAAGGCCGGATGAAAAACTCTCTTCGTCCGGGGTGGCGGCATTCCCCATGACCCCGGGCAACAGGCGGATACAGGCATCCATTAAAACCATGGCTGCGGGCTCCCCGCCCGACAGCACATAATCACCCACTGAAATTTCTTCAAAATCATGGGCATCCAGAACACGTTGATCCACGCCTTCGTATCGGCCACACAGCATCGTCAGAGTAGGGGTGGCCACTAATTCACGCACGATATCCTGTGTTAAGACGCGCCCCCGGGGGGAAAGATAGATTTTTTTCCCCGCCTGAGGCAGCGACAGCAACGCCCGTTCAATGATATCCGCACGCATCACCATGCCCGCCCCGCCGCCATAAGGCGTATCATCAACCGTCTTGTGTATATCCTGCGCAAAGTCACGAATATTGACGGCCGTATAAGACCAATCACCGCGTGCCAAGGCTTTTCCCGCCAATGATTGCCCCAAGAACCCGGGAAACATATCGGGGAACAAGGTTAAAAGGTTGATGTGCCAAGCCATGGATTAAGGGATATTGAATTTTACAAACTAAGGCAAGCGCGGCGCGGTGCGGATAATGTCATGAATAGCCTGAATGGCTTGATTAATCATCGTTCGATGATTTGATTTTAAGCCAGAATATATGGGCATGCCATCGTCATCTTTAACATCATGGTTGTAATCCTGTTCAAAATTACCGCGCCAGAGTTGTTGGCGAATCCATCTACGCGCGGCTATGAGTTCACGTGTCAGATTAAAGCCCTCTTTTTCCTGTCCTGCGCTGGCAAGATTAAAATAGATTTTTAATGTATCGCGCAGTTCATCTTGAGGATGTTTGATGATGTAGTGATCAGGATTAAAATGATCGCAAAGTTTTTTGATGGCAGGATGTTTGATGACATCTTTCCACATCTCATCAGGATTTTCGAATTTAAGTCGTTGAGTGTTTTGTAGTTTAATATCGTGTAGCTTAACACGCGTTGCTAGTGCCTCGATCGCTCTAGAAGCTTTCAAAAACCCATGTGTTTCTTCAAAGTCATCCCAAAAATAGTGAAAAGATCCATGCACAGCAATATCGGAAGGATAAAGACGCATATCATAATCCAGATGTGTTTCTACATAAGCGATATTATGATTGGGGGAAATTACCACGGCGGCATTCGTAAACCCCATATCTTCCCATGACTTTGCGGAGTTTAGAATTTTCTGACGTAAGTCCTGATATCGGCAGGGCGTGTCGTCTGAGAGCTTTAGAGTTTCAAGTTTTCGTGTCAGCGCGGTGTCGGGAAAATGACCGACTAGAATGAGATCAAAGCGGTTTTGAGCATATGACAGAAATTCAGCCAAAAAAAAGTTATGCGCATAAGAATCTACTGGCTCTGTGTCCAGCATGAATGACTCCACATCAATGACCATCAAAGAGCGCGTCTCCTGCATGCAGGGACATTAAGCCAGCGTAAAAATTATGTCAATAAATTTAAGGAGTTGCCGTTAGATAAGTTTCAATATCTGGGGTTTCGATATGGGATTCGTTAATTCGTGCGGTGGCCAGCGGGTAATAAAGTTTCTGGCCGTCATGGGTGAGGATTTCCAGCAAATCACCCGCCCCGAAGTTTTGAAGTGCGGCGAGGGTGCCGATTTTCTGGTGGTTGGCATTCACCACCTCACGCCCGATTAAATCACTGTGATAATGTTCCCCCGCGGGCAGGGACGGAAGCTGGGATCGGTCGATATATAATTTAGTGCCGCGCAAGGCCTCGGCGGCGTTTCGGTTTGATACACCTTCAATCTCGGCGAGCCAGTCTCCTTTGATCGGATTTTTTAAGGTCAGGCGTAATGTCGTGTTGTTCTGTTCGTGTGTGAACAACGTGTAATCTTCTAAATCGTAGGCATCTTCGGCGTAAGAACGCAATTTCACCAGCCCCTTTATCCCGTGGGCGGTGGTGATTTCGGCGATGAGAATACGTTGAGCCATAAGATGATCTGTCTTTTAAAAAAACCCCATGCCTATCCCAAAATAGGCATGGGGCGTAAAATTTAAAAAAACTAACCTTCAGCCGCGTCAGCAGAAGGGGCTTCGGCAGGTGCCGGTTCGGCTTTTGCGGCTTCGGCGGCCTCGGCGGCGGCTTTACGCTTCTCGGCCTTTTCGGCGACGCGCATTTTCGTCTTTTCAGACGGCTGACCCTTGGTGGGATTGTTACGTTTTTCCGGCATGGGTGCAATGCCTGCCTGGCCTAAGAAGATCGAGACACGGTGGCTGGGTTGAGCACCTTGGGATAACCAATGTTTGATACGTTCTGCATTGAGTGTCACGCGCTTTTCATGAGCCACGAGAGGATTATACGTCCCCAGTTTTTCTAAAAAACGCCCATCGCGCGGATAACGTTTATCCGCGACAACGATAGAATAGAACGGCATATTTTTACGTCCGCCGCGAGATAGTCTGATTGCAAGTGCCATGGTTTTCTCCTTTTGTTTAAATTACAGTGTCATTGCAAGTTGCGAGTGACAGGGTTGCCTGTCACTTGGAACGCGCACCTAACGTTTTTTAAACCCCCCCATGCCGCCGCCAAGCCCCGGCAGTTGAATGCCAGATCCAGCAAAGGGATTTTTGCCCAGCGGACTTTGGTTAATCTGTGCCATGTCTTTGGCTAGCCCATCCGGATCCATGGATGCGGCCATCATTTCCAATTCATCGGCTTTGCCGCCCATCAATCCTTTCATCTGTTTCATGAGGCCGCCCATGCCCATTTTTTTAATGCGTTTCATGACGGTCTGCATGTCCATTTGCTGTTTGCAGAGCTTATTGATATCCTGAACGCTGGTGCCAGAGCCGGCGGCCACACGTTTCTTACGCGACGCGTTCAGCAGGGCAGGGTTCGCGCGTTCTTGCGGGGTCATGGATAAAATAATGGCTTCCTGGCGCTTCAACACACGTTCATCCACGTTGATTTTTCCAGCCATTTTGCCCAGACCTGGTAACATATTCATGAGGGCGCCTGCGCCGCCCATTTTATTCATCTGGCGTAATTGGGTCAGCAGATCATTGAAATCAAACACACCGGATTTAAATTTTTCGGCCATCTGGGCGGCGTCTTCGGCCTGAAGTGTCTCCGCCGCTTTTTCCACCAGCGACACCACATCCCCCATCCCCAGAATACGGCCAGCGATACGGTCAGGATAAAAGGGTTCCAGCGCGTCCCATTTTTCACCCGTACCCATCAATTTAATGGGCTTGCCGGTCACGGCGCGCATGGACATGGCGGCACCGCCCCGGGCATCACCGTCAATACGGGTCAGGACAATACCCGTGAGGGGAATTTTATCGTTGAAGGCTTTGGCGGTGTTGACGGCATCCTGCCCCGTCATGGCATCCACAACCAACAAGGTTTCGGTGGGGGACGTTTTAGCCGCAATCAATTCAATTTCCGACATCAAGGCGTCGTCAATCGATAGACGTCCAGCCGTGTCCAGAATGACAACATCATATCCACCCAGCCGGGCTTCGGTGACGGCGCGGGTGGCAATATCGATGGGTTTTTGTCCGGCCACGATGGGCAGGGTATCAACGCCTGTTTGCTCGCCCAGAATTTTCAATTGATCCTGCGCGGCGGGACGATGTGTGTCCAGCGAGGCCATCAATATTTTTTTACGGTGTTTATCGGTGAGGAATTTAGCGATTTTGGCGGTCGAGGTCGTTTTTCCGGAGCCTTGGAGACCCGCCATTAAATATACCGAAGGCGGGGCAGAGAAGGTCAGTTCTGCCTGACCGCCGCCCAGCATGTCCACCATGGCGTCATGGACAATTTTAACCACCATCTGGCCGGGCGTCACCGTTTTGATGAGTTCGGCGCCGACAGCGCGGGACTTAATCTGTTCTATAAAAGCCTTCGCCACTGGCAAGGCCACATCAGCCTCAAGTAAAGCAACCCGGATTTCGCGGGCGGCGATGTCCACATCTTCTTCGGTCAAACGACCTTTACGGCGCAGACCGTCAAAAACATTCCCCAGCTTCTGACTTAAACTTTCGAACATTACAATCCTAAAAACCAAAACAATTTAACCGCCGTGGGCGTAAATTCGCTGACGGCGGGGTATCCTTGGACACAAGACAAAATCGTCATGTGGCGGAAATTTGAAGGCTTTGTATCATCAAAAACACATGGTAATCAAGGATTATGATGATGTTTCGCAAAATGCATGGACTGGGGAATGACTTTGTCATTCTGGATGGCCGAAAAGACCCTATCCCTTTGACGTCGCAGGATATTCAGGGCATATCCGACCGCCGCCGCGGGGTGGGATGCGACCAGTTTATCGTGATGGAGCCTTCCCGCACAGCCGATGTCTTCATGCGTATTTACAACCCGGATGGCTCAGAGGCTGGTGCCTGTGGGAACGCGACGCGCTGTATTGCGGATATTATCCTGACCGAAACGGGACGTGATCAATGCGTGGTCGAGACGATATCTGGCAATCTCGTATCTCGCCGGGTGACCAACGGGTTGATCGAGGTAGATATGGGGGAACCTCGTTTATTGTGGGATCAGATACCCGTGGCCAAAGAAATGGACACGCTTCATCTGCCACTGGCAGGCGATCCGGTCGCGGTGAATATGGGCAACCCGCATTGTGTATTTTTTGTCGATAATCTGGATCAGGTAGATGTGGCAACCCGGGGGGCATCAGTGGAAAAAGATTTACTTTTTCCTCAGAAAACCAACGTGGAATTTGTTCAAATTCTCTCCCGAACACATGTTCGTATGCAGGTGTGGGAACGGGGCGCCGGGATCACCCAGGCGTGCGGTTCGGGCGCGTGTGCGGTGGGCGTGGCCGCCATCCGCCGGGGGTTAACGGACCGTGACATAACCGTGACCTTAGACGGGGGGGATTTGCGCATTCATTGGCGTGAAACGGATGGCCATGTGCTCATGACAGGTGCTATCACCTATGTCTTTGAAGGCCGATTTTTTTGAATATAGGTCTTGAAGTTGATTCTCGCCTTAAACAGGCTTACAACACAGCTATATGACCAAACAAGACGCACAAGTGGTAACCTTTGGGTGCCGGCTCAATATCTATGAGTCAGAGGTCATACGCACCCATGCCAAAAATGCCGGTTTGGAAGACGCTATTATTTTTAATACCTGTGCCGTGACAAAAGAATCTGAACGCCAGGCACGACAAGCCATTCGCCGGGCACGAAAAGAGAATCCGAACGCTAAAATTATTGTCACGGGATGCAGCGCGCAGATATCACCTGAAAAATATGCATCGATGCCCGAAGTTGACCGGATCATCGGAAATGATCTGAAGTTAAAAGCCCAGACATGGGGATTACCGGGCGAAGAAAGGATATTGGTCAATGATATCATGTCTGTCACGGAAACGGCAGGGCATTTGATCGAAGGTCTGGAAGGCCACGCCCGCGCCTTTATTCAGGTTCAAAATGGGTGCAATCATCGTTGTACGTTCTGTATCATCCCCTATGGACGCGGTAATTCACGTTCAGTCCCGATAGGCGAGATTGTGGATCAAGTCCGCAAGCTGGTGACGGCGGGATATCATGAAATTGTCTTAACCGGGGTAGATGTCACATCTTACGGCGCAGATTTACCGGGACAACCTTCACTGGGACAGATGATCCGGCGTCTTTTCGCCTTGGTGCCGGAATTACCGCGCCTTCGGCTTTCCTCGCTGGATCCGGTTGAAATAGATGAGGATTTATGGCGGCTCATTGCCGAAGAGCCCAGATTAATGCCCCATCTCCATCTCTCGCTTCAGGCGGGAGATGACATGATTTTAAAACGGATGAAACGCCGCCATTTGCGTCAAGATGTGATTGATGTCTGCACCCGCGTGCGTGCCTATCGTCCGGATATGGCTTTTGGGGCGGATATTATCGCGGGTTTTCCAACGGAAACGGAATCCATGTTTCAAAATACATTGGATATCGTTGAGGCCTGCGATTTAACATTTCTGCATGTGTTTCCTTATTCTGAACGTGAGGGCACCCCGGCCGCCAAAATGCCGCAGGTTGATCCAGCGGTTCGCAAGGAACGGGCAGGGCGATTAAGAGCCCTAGGGCAAAAACAATTCACGTCTTTTTTATCACGTCATCAACACCAATTACGTCATGTGATCGTTGAGCAGAATAATATTGGCAGAACCGAACATTTTGCCCCGGTAAAAATGGACGGTACGTTTAAGCCTGGAAATTTGGTTAAAGTGATAACGGGTCACGTTCAAGATGACCACCTGACAGCAAAGGTTGCCTGATGATATTCTGGCGTCAAAACAAAAACCAAGGCCAGCAGGATGGCGAAAAAGCCGAAGGCCGCTTGGTGCATCCGCCGCATGCCCCTGAAATTTCCCTACCGACCGAAGAGATAAAGGTCGAGGTTGATCGTGATGCCCATCTGTCTGAATCGGATATTCTTGATCAAACAAAACCCGTCCCGGTTCCGCATCATGTCCTAAGCGAAGATATCAAGGAACAAGAGGATCTGAAGGATCATTCATCCGAAGGCGGATGGCTCTCCCGGCTAACAATGGGGCTGTCGAAATCGGCACATCGTCTGGGGCAGGGGATTACGGATGTTTTTACAAAACAGAAATTGGATTCAGGCTCGCTTCAAGATCTCGAAGATATCTTGATCACGGCTGATATGGGCGTAACAACATCGGCGTATCTGGTCAAAAAACTTTCAGAGCGGCGTTTTGATAAAGCAACTACACCCGAACAGATTAAGCATTTTCTGGCTGAAGATATCACCAACATCCTATCCCCCGTCTCACAAAAATTAGAAATTACACGGCCAGATCGCGGACCTTTTGTGATTTTGGTGTGCGGGGTGAATGGCGCCGGCAAGACGACAACCATCGGCAAGCTGGCGTATCAATGGCATATGAAGGAACATCGCAAGGTTATGATCGCGGCAGGAGACACGTTTCGTGCGGCGGCCGTAGATCAACTTGAGGTCTGGGCCAAACGGGCGCATGTGCCTTTGGTGAAGAAAGAAATTGGCGCCGATTCAGCCTCTGTTGCTTTTGAATCATATGATCAAGCTGTACGAGAAGGTGCGGATATCCTGATGATTGATACGGCAGGACGTCTTCAAAATAAATCTAACTTGATGGCAGAACTTCAAAAAGTTTATCGCGCCCTTAAAAAACAGAATCCGGGTGCGCCGCATGCTGTATTGTTGGTGCTGGATGCCACCACCGGCCAAAATGCCCATGCGCAGGTTAAGATTTTTAAAGAAGCCGTGGATGTGACGGGGTTAATCATGACCAAGTTAGACGGATCGGCACGCGGCGGGGTGGTGGTCTCCTTGGCGCAGACATTCGGCTTACCGATCCATGCGGTGGGGGTGGGTGAAAATCCTGAAGATTTAAGCCCATTTCAGGCCAAGGATTTCGCGCTTGCTCTTTTGGGACAAAACTGATATTTTCTATAATAGTTTAAATCTGGCCAAGGATATAGTGCTATGTACGACCCGAATATGCTGGGTTCCACAGCGTGGATGGATGAAAGATTTTATGCCCTTGGCCGTATGATCAAGTCTGCTTTCGGCATGGCGGCAGGTGATGTGGGTTTCTCACCATTGCAATTCCGTGAGGCATATGCGGCGTTCACAGCTCCTTTTGTACCCTCACCAGAGCGTTAAGACTTCGTCCTCTTCATTGATTTTAAAGGATAGATAGGTCATAATTTTTTATGGCCGTTCCTAAAAATCCTAAATCTTCTTCCTTTAAAACGTTTAAAACAGCTTCTTCTGCCCTGGCAGAGGTTGAGCGTATTTACGCCAAAAACGTTAATCAACTTAAATCCGGATTTGATGCGTTTACGAAAGGTAAGAAAACATCCGGGCGCGTGCGGGGGTATTATCCCTTGCTTCGGTTAACCGTCGAGAAGCGGATCAAATCTGATAGTCGTCTGTCTTTTGGGTTTGTTCACGAACCGGGGCTATATGAAACGACGCTGACCCGTCCAGATTTATTTCATCATTACTATCTGGAGCAAATCACGCTTTTGCTTAAAAACCATCACGGAAAACTAGAAGTCGGCGAAAGCCGGACACCTATCCCGCTTCATTTTGCCCTGGGCGAAGATTTTCATTTAGAGCAGGGATTAAGTTTAACGCAATTGGAACGTATGCCGGATCTATTTGATCAGCCGGATCTGGAATTGATGGATGATCTTATTCCCAACGGGGCTTACGAGATCAGATCGGGTCAGCCGGCACCGCTCGCGTTGTTTAATGCCCCGCGCACAGATTTAAGCTTGCTTCGCCTCAAGCATTATACAGGCACAAAGGCCGAGCATTTTCAGAATTTTGTCATCTTTACCAACTATCAATTCTATATCGATGAATTTGTTAAAATTGCTTATGGTCTGATGGAGAGTAAAGATAAGCATGACTATGTCGCCTTTGTTGAACCGGGCGACAAAGTCACCGCCAAGATTAAATCTGGTCATAAGCCCGGTGTTCTTTTAAAGCGCATGCCGCAAATGCCGGCCTATCATTTAAAACGTCAGGATGGGTCTGGTATTACCATGATTAATATCGGGGTCGGGCCCTCGAATGCCAAAACCATCACGGATCACGTAGCCGTTCTCAGGCCGCATGCGTGGTTGATGTTGGGACATTGTGCTGGACTTCGAAACTCTCAGGCATTGGGCGATTACGTGCTGGCGCATGGGTATCTTCGCGAAGATAATGTGCTCTACCGGGATTTGCACCCATCTATTCCCCTGCCGGCGCTCTCGGAAATTCAGGTGGCGCTGGAACAGGCCGTGGGGGAAATTACAGGATGCACGGGCTATGATCTAAAAAAAGTGATGCGCACAGGTACTGTCGCCACCGTGGATGACCGTAACTGGGAGCTGAGATCTTCCGTGCGTCAGAATATCCGTTTTTCACAGAGCCGCGCCATCGCGCTAGACATGGAATCCGGTACGATTGCGGCCAATGGATTCAGATTTCGTGTGCCTTATGGCACGCTCTTATGCGTGTCGGATAAACCGCTTCATGGACAGCTTAAACTTCCCGGTATGGCCGATAGTTTCTACCGCGAACGGGTGGAACAACATTTAAAAATTGGCCTGAGATCCATGGAAATATTGCGGGATATCGGGATCGAAAAACTCCATAGCCGCAAGTTGCGGTCTTTCAACGAAGTGGCATTTCAATAGAAAATTAATCTAGACGGTCACGTCAAGCACGCTTCCGCGTGCGGCGCGCGCGTTGCTTCTGTTACGGCTACGGTCTTCATCCGTGCTTCGGACTTCGGCACGCCGATCATCACGTTGTGTATCATCGGCACGGCTGATTTGTTCTGATCTGGCAGAGGCTTCAAGGCGATCTGCCCGGCGGCTATCCTCACGCGCGGTATCCCTGACTTGGCGGTCTTGTTCGTTACCGCCCGGCTGAACAATTTTGGCGGCGATATTTGCGTTTTGAAGGCCAGAAGAAACAGATGACACCATAAGAGAATCCCTTTTGTCGAACCTATATAGCGTAGCAGTTAAATCTTAACCAGACATTAAGAAACAAGGACGTCTTGTACGTATATTATCCTGCTTTTTAATCAAAATTAAATCAATTGCGCGCAAACTTAAGATAAGAGGGAAAGGGCGATTCTCTTGGGCTTCAGGTATAAATTTGAATAACCCGTTGCGGTTATGTAGAATGGAAGATGTAGCTTTTTGAGTGCGTCGCAAAATATATATAAAAAAGACGAACACCTAGACACACTAAAAAGCGGGGCTTTAACAACATATGGATTGGCAAATGCAGGATAGCACGCCGCAGATTGCGCCATTGCTTGTGCGTCTATATGACCGCCACAAGCTGTATGCGCTCGCAAAAGATACAGATGAAAGTTCGCGTTCGGAATTAGCCGCCGTTATGGTGGATTTGCTCAGCATCAGATTAACGTCACGGGAAACGGAACTCATTACCGATGTTCTTGTCGGGCTGGTTCGTCAGGCGGAAATTGATTTAAGACGCGCGCTCGCCGAACGGTTATCAACGATGGATAATGTACCGCTCAGAATGGTGTTACATCTTGCGAATGATCATATTTCTGTGGCTGAAAAAGTGTTAAGAGATAGTCCCGTGCTTCAGGATATGGATTTAATTTATATTGTGAAATCGAACGGATCAGATCATTGGCAGGCGATTGCACAACGAAAAACGCTTGGCGGCGTATTGATTAATCTTCTCTCTGAAATGGGGGACGTGCCGACAGCAATCACGCTAGCTGAAAATCAGTATATCAGATTGACGCCTCAGGCGATCAAATCCCTCACAGGCCTGGCCCGAGAAAATGAAAAACTCGCCAAGCCCTTATTAAAACGTGAGGATATTCCCGATCATATCGCCCGCGAAATTTATAAATTTGTAGGACAGGAGATTAAAAACCATATTTTAGATCATTTTAATGCCCATAAGCCTAAAATGGCCGCCGAGTTGGAAGATGCGATTATTGAATTCGTGGTCAAGGAAGACCGAGAATATTTCCCGACAACCTATATGATCAGTGCGGCGGAAAGACTCCAGAAAAAAGGACTTTTATCTTTTTCCCACATGATGGCCAGCTTGAGGCAAGGGTTGATCGCCAGTTTTATCGCACAGTTTTCTGTGCATTTTGGCCTAAGTCAAAAATATGTCTATGAGGCCATCACACAAGATAACGGCAGGGCATTGGCCACTATCTGCCGTGGATTGAATATTGCGAAACCTGATTTCATGAGTGTCTTTCTTTTGACTATCAAGGCCAGAACGCAAGGGAGCACGGTCGTCGAACCGAAGCATTTGGTGAAAGCACTCCGCCATTTCGACGAAACAGACATTGCCGAAAGTCAGAAGATTATTGCTTCGTTACGGCATTAATTTAGGAGGCCTTGTGTGTTTGGGTCAGAGCGGCAACGCCCGGGAGTGTTTTACCTTCGAGCCATTCTAAAAATGCACCGCCCGCCGTTGAAACATAGGTAAACTGATCCACGACCCCGGCATTTTCAAGTGCGGATACCGTATCTCCGCCGCCTGCAACACTGAGTATCTGTCCGGCTTTTGTCATGCGTGCCACAGCCTGAGCCAGTCCATTGGTGCCTGCATCAAATGGTTTGACTTCAAAAACGCCCATCGGGCCATTCCAAAGGACGGTCTTACATCCAGAGAGAATATCTGTGATATCGGCGATGGATTGGGGGCCAATATCAACGGCTTCAACATCGGATGTCAGTGCCGTTGTTTTCAAAATCTGTGTGGGTACCCCTTTTCCGAATTCCTTAACGGTTACGCGGTCAGAGGGAAGAATAATCTGACATCCCGATGCTTTGGCCGTTTCCCAGATACGGCGCGCTTCATCGGCCATATCCCGCTCGCATAATGATTTACCGACTTCAACGCCCTGCGCATATAAAAACGTATTGGCCATACCGCCGCCGAGAACGAGGTAATTCACTTTGCGAACCAGATTATTCAGAACGGATAATTTTGATGAAATCTTGGC
>CAZZGO010000031.1:0-14173 GCA_964654245.1 uncultured Pseudobdellovibrionaceae bacterium
GCCGTGGATGAAATTCGCAGGCTAAAAAAAGAAAGCCGGGAGAAAAATGATTTCATTACCCCCTCTCGCATTAACATTTCCTTGGTCAAGCACGACTATATGGATGATGACCAGTTCGGTATCCTCATGTCCGTCCCCGAAGTGGTGTCCGGTTGTTTTGAACTCTCACCTTTACAATATGAAACGACCTTTATTGACCCCTATTATATGGACGTGAAGGTCAAGGATTATCAACGCAAGGTGATTGAAACATCAAACGTGGCTTCGGGCTGTCCCGCCCAAAACAAAATGTCAACCGCGCTGATGGTGCTAAGTAAAAGCGACCTTCAACAACGAGAAACACGGCAGATCCGTTTTTCAAACGGTCAAGTGTCTGATTATTACGATATCGCCTGGGGGGAAAAAACGCTAACTCTGCGCCCCCAGAGCATGGTGGTTTTCAAGGCACAGAATCTGGAAGGTGCCATGAAAGACCAGATGAGTTTTCATTTCGAAGGCTCTGACCGCGTGGCGCTTCGGGTGCCGATGGCCAAGGCCGGGGACGATATTACGGGCGCGATGGTTCGGTTTGCCTCCCAGAATGCCCTAACCCCGGTGGGGGAAAACACCCCAGAAACTCACGACTCCTCTGGCGTACCTGTTTTCATTTTCCGCGATGTCACGGGACGCGTTATTTCACAAATCGGTACCGACGGCGTTCCCGTAAATGTGGGGAATATTACCGTAGGGCGTCCTTATGATGGGCCCCAAGGCCGGACAACAACGGCTGTCCCACTCAATGTTTACGCCAGTAAACCCTAACCTTGCTATCTGCCCCCTTGATTTTTGGGGGTAATATCCCCTACATAAAGGCATGACGTCTCAGGAACCAGAACATATTTTGCCCATAGATAACGAACCGCCACTTCCAGTCGGTGACACCGAAAATGTCGTAGATGTGCGCGATGCCAAAATATTGGCACTTGAATCGGCATTAAAATCTGAGAAGGATAATGCGCTCCGCACATTGGCCGAAGCCGATAATATTCGTAAACGCGCCCTGAAAGACCGTGAAGATGCGGTCAAATTTGCCATTACCTCTTTTGCCAAAGATCTGCTAGATTTTTCAGATAATTTTCACCGGGGGCTCTCGGCCATCCCCGAAGAATTGAAAAAATCAGACCCAAGATTTGCCAATGTCATGGATGGCATTTCCGCCATGGAACGGGAACTATTAAAAACCTTTACCAAACACGGCATTCAGAAAATTGAACCGCTGGATCAACCTTTTGACCCGAATTTCCATGAGGTTCTGTTCGAAACCCCCTTGCCCGGCAAACCCGGCGGAGTGGTCATTCAGGTGGTTGAGGCCGGCTATGTCCTAAATGGCCGCTTGCTGAGAGCCGCCAAAGTCGGCATCTCGAAAGGTGATCCGCTATCCGGTGATAAACTGGTGGATCAGAAGGCTTAAAAACTCACCTTCCCCTTAAAAAAACTTGTCCAAAACGCTGGAATTTTATCCCGCGTATGCTATATACATTTTTATCAACGAAAACAGTCAGTTCATGCTGTGCAAAACGGGTGAACCGCCTGATATTTGCCCAACGAAAGGAAATATAAAATGGGAAAAGTCATTGGTATTGATTTAGGAACAACGAACTCCTGCGTGGCCATCATGGATGGTAAAGAGCCGCGGGTCATCGAAAATGCCGAAGGGGTTCGTACAACGCCTTCGATGATTGCTTTCACCAAGGACGGGGAACGTCTGGTGGGCCAACCCGCCAAACGTCAAGCCGTTACCAATCCAGAAAACACCCTCTATGCTGTAAAGCGTTTGATTGGCCGCCGGTTCGAAGATGCCGAAGTGCAGAAAATGATCAAAACAGCCCCCTTCAAAATCATCAAAGGTGATAATGGGGATGCATGGGTCGAAGTGAACGGAGAGAAAAAATCACCGTCTCAGATCTCGGCCATGGTGCTTCAGAAGATGAAAGAAACCGCCGAGAGTTTTCTGGGCGAAAAAGTCGATCAAGCGGTTATCACAGTGCCGGCCTATTTTAACGATAGCCAGCGTCAAGCCACCAAGGATGCCGGTAAGATCGCCGGCCTTGAAGTCTTGCGGATCATCAACGAGCCCACAGCCGCCGCTCTGGCGTATGGGCTGGACAAAAAAACATCCGGTACCATCATTGTCTATGATTTAGGCGGGGGAACGTTCGATGTTTCCGTGCTGGAAATTGGCGATGGTGTCTTTGAGGTCAAGTCCACCAACGGCGATACGTTCTTGGGCGGGGAAGATTTCGATGACCGGATCATTCATTATCTGGCGGATGAATTCAAAAAAGAACAAGGCATTGACTTACGCAACGATAAACTGGCACTTCAACGGTTAAAAGAAGCCGCCGAAAAAGCGAAGATTGAATTGTCGTCATCCCAAGCCACCGAGGTTAACCTGCCCTTCATCACGGCAGATGCCTCAGGACCCAAACATCTCAACATCAAGATGACCCGGGCGAAGCTGGAATCTCTGGTCGATGATCTGATTAAAAAAACGGTCAATCCGCTTAAGGCCGCGTTAAAAGATGCAGGACTGAAGGCATCGGACATTGATGATGTGGTGTTGGTCGGCGGGATGACCCGTATGCCCAAGATCATTGAAACGGTCAAAGATTTCTTTGGCAAAGAACCCCATAAAGGCGTGAACCCCGATGAAGTTGTAGCCGATGGTGCCGCTATTCAAGGCGGTGTTTTGCAAGGCGATGTCAAAGACGTGCTTCTACTTGACGTTACGCCACTGTCACTGGGGATTGAAACATTGGGCGGTGTCTTTACCCGTCTGATTGATCGGAATACGACCATCCCGACCAAAAAATCCCAAGTCTTTTCGACCGCAGAAGACAATCAAGGGGCAGTGACTATTCGTGTCTTCCAAGGAGAGCGCGAAATGGCCGCGGATAACAAATTGCTGGGTCAATTTGACTTGGTGGGAATCCCGACTGCACCTCGCGGCGTCCCGCAGATCGAAGTCACATTCGACATCGATGCGAACGGGATCGTTCAAGTCTCGGCCAAAGATAAAGCCACCGGCAAGGAACAGCAAATCCGTATCCAAGCCTCGGGTGGTTTATCTGATGCCGATATTGAAAAGATGGTGAAGGATGCCGAAGCCAACGCGGAATCTGACAAAAAGAAAAAAGAACTGGTAGAAGCCAAAAATCAGGCTGAATCCTTGATCCATCAAACAGAACGCACCCTGACGGAAATGGGCGATAAAGTCCCGGGTTCTGAAAAGATGGTCATTGAACAAGCCATTTCTGATTTGAAGTCGGCTCTCTCCGGGGAAGACACGGCAGCCATCACCTCAAAAACAGATGTGCTGATGCAGGCGTCGATGAAACTGGGTGAAATGGCCTATCGTCAGGCACAAGAGGCTCAAGCGGGCGGTACAGATGCCGGCGCGCAAGCCAGTAGCACGGGCGGCAAAACCGATGATATCGTCGATGCCGATTTCACCGAAGTGGACGATAACAAGAAAAACTAACCTGAAGGACAGGACGTCCGCCACGTTTTAGTGGAAGGGACGTCCTGTTCCGGTTTTTCGGGGGATCTAAGCCCATGCCATCACACACGATAGATTATCTGGCACATCATCCACACCATGTGGAGACCGTCGGCACATGGATATGGGATCAGTGGGATCGTGACAATGGCTGGTCACAACAGCAATGTATTGATCTGCTCCGCGCTCAAGGGTGCCATATCGATCAACTGGATGTGACTTTGGTTGCCGTGAATGACAATCAGGCCTGTGTTGGCACCATACAATTGATGCGCGATGATTTTTTACCTGATTTTCAACATCTCTCCCCTTGGGTCGGTAGCTTCTATGTGGTGCCGGGTGAGCGTAACGGGCATCTAGCCCTTGAACTCTCAGACCGGATAGAGGCTGTGGCAGCGCAATTAGGATATGTCTCCTTTTATGCACATACAACATCGCTTCAGCAGTTTTTCGTTCGCCGAGGCGGCATAAAAATAGGGGAAAGCCTGTATTCAGGTAAAAAAGTTGATGTTTTTCAACTTCCCGTCAGACAGGATACATAAATGGCAAAAGATTTTTACCACATATTGGGTGTTGATAAAAAAAGCAGTGCGGAGGATATTAAAAAAGCCTACCGCAAATTGGCTATGCAATATCATCCAGATAAAAATAAGGATGATAAAGCCGCAGAAGCTAAATTTAAGGAAATCAACGAAGCCTATGACGTTTTGAAGGACGATCAAAAGCGCGCCGCGTATGACCGCTTTGGATCCTCGGCTTTTGACGGATCTGGCGGTGGCGGATTTAGATCGGGGGGGTTCAACCCCTCTGACTTCCAGGGGTTTGGCGGTTCCTTTTCTGATATTTTCGAAGATGTCTTTGGCGACATGATGGGGGGACGCGGCGGCCGAGGATCGGGCTCCGGGCTACGCGGCGCGGATCTTCAATACAACATGGAAATCACCTTAGAGGAATCGTTTCAGGGTGCCGAAAAAACCATCAAAATCCCCGTACAGGATACATGCGGCGCCTGTTCGGGTTCGGGATCCGAAGGGGGTAAAAAACCCGAGACCTGCCCCACCTGTCAGGGGTCAGGCAGGATGCGGATGACACAGGGATTTTTTACCGTCGAACGTGCCTGTTCAACCTGTGGCGGCACCGGACAAATTATTCGCGATCCTTGCAAAACCTGTGGCGGGGCGGGGCGAACACGCAAGGAAAAAACGTTAAAAATTTCCATCCCTAAAGGTATTTCATCCGGACAACGTATCCGACTGTCAGGTGAAGGTGAAGCGGGTGTGCGCGGCGGTGGTACCGGCGATTTATATGTCTTGGTCGCCCTGAAGGCACATAAATTTTTTCAACGTGAGGGCGTTGATCTTCATTGCCGTGTTCCCATACCCATGGTGACCGCGACGTTAGGCGGGGATATCGAAGTGCCCACCATTGCCGGTTCCAGAACAAAGATGAAAATCCCTGCCGGGACACAAACAGGCCAACAATTCCGGCTAAAGGGTAAAGGTATGCCTGTCATGCGCGCCGAAAGCGCGGGCGACATGTATATTGAAATTTTTGTGGAAACGCCGGTCAACCTGAACGGCAAACAAAAGGATTTGTTTAAAAAACTGGCAGATGATCTGGGAGATGGCAGTAGCGGAAAACATTCACCTGAATCGTCGTCCTTTGTTTCCAAGGTCAAGGAACTGTGGAAGGATTTAACGGATTAACATGTGGTTTAAACCTTACACGATTGATGATTTAAATCTTGGCCGCGGCCTTGTCAAAGACCATATCAACAAACATCTGGGTATTGTGTTTACCGAAGTCGGAACGGATTATTTAAAGGCCACGATGCCCGTTGACCACCGAACCATTCAACCTTTTGGATTATTACATGGGGGGGCTTCATGTGTGTTATCCGAAACTTTGGGGTCTGTGGCCGCCTGGATGTGCATCAATCCAAATACACAACGCGCTGTTGGTATTGAAATCAATGCCAACCATCTTCGGCCCGTGACCCAAGGGCATGTGACGGGCGTGTGTAGACCACTTCAGGTCGGAAAATCAATTCATGTCTGGCAAATTGACATGTTCAATGATGAAGGAAAAATGAATTGCACATCCCGTTTAACCGTGGCGATTAAGGATAAAAAATGAAAGTCGGCATTTTGGGGTATTCGGGACGCGTGGGAAAAATTCTGGTAGATGAATTATCATCTGACCTGTGGAGTCCCATGGTATATGCCGGGGGTGCGGATACCAAAGAAGGGGCAGAAAATATATTTTCTGAGGCCGATGTCCTGATTGATTTCACCATCCCTGAAGCCACGCATCATCACATATATCTGGCGGAGCAAACACACAAAGCTTTGGTGATCGGGACAACCGGGTTAACTGAAACAATCGAAAAAGATCTTCGGATGGCCGCGCAAAAAGCACCCATTCTTTATACCGCGAATATGAGCATTGGGGTCAATCTGATCGTCTCATTGGTTGAACAGGCGGCGCAAAAACTGGGCACTGACTGGGATATCGAAATTTTTGAAACCCATCATCACATGAAAATAGACAGTCCCTCAGGCACGGCACTCGCACTGGGCAAGGCGGCACGGGCAGGACGGGGCGGCGGTGAATTTGTCACGGACCGCACGGGCAAAAGAAAGACAGGCGATATTGGGTATGCCGTTCAACGCGGCGGCGATGTGGTCGGAGAACACACTGTTACGTTTTTTGGCAAAGGTGAGCGCATTGAAATTGGCCACAAAGCCACGGATCGCGCCCTGTTTGCCCGAGGTGCCCTCAAAGCCGCACAATGGCTAGGCGGCCAGCCGCCCGGCCTTTACTCGATGAAGAGCGTCCTCGGCCTGTAATATTTTGGCCTTCAGGTCTGTGCCCCATCCGTAATTCCCTATTAATCCAGACGCGGTAATGACACGGTGGCAAGGAATAATTAAAGACACGGGATTTTCACCTACCGCCGAACCTACGGCGCGCGCCGCCTTAGGCAGACCAATCTGCCGTGCGATATCCCCATAAGATACGGCATCCCCTTTAGGAATATCCAATAACGCCTGCCATACTTTTTGTTGAAAGGGCGTGCCGTAGATATCCATGACCACGGATCTTAAGCGATCCGTTCGCCACGCGTCCAAAATGTATTTCCCTTGAGATTCTATCTGGCGCTGATCCTGATAAAAAGTCGCACGGGGAAAAAAATCCCGCATTCGGCTTTCACCGTTACCTTTGTATCCCTCGACCTGAAAGCCAATCCAGCACACACCTATATCTGTCTGGCCGATCACCATATCCACCCCAAAGGGCGAAGACGCATATCCGTAGATGATTTTTTGCATGAATGGATTATAAAGAAAGAATGACACCAGATAAAGTAAAAGCCTTTTTTACCTGTTTACAAAAACTAAATCCTGAACCGAAGGGGGAGTTGTTTTATACCAACCCTTTCACGCTTTTGGTGGCGGTAGCCTTATCCGCACAAGCCACGGATAAGGGCGTAAACAAGGCGACCCCTGCCCTGTTCCGTGTGGCCGATACGCCCGCCAAAATGGTGGCATTAGGCGAAGAAAAAATCAGAGATTATATAAAGACCATCGGCCTTTTTAATGCCAAAGCCAAAAACATATATGCGATGTCTGTTCTGTTGATGGAAAAATATGGGGGCGTTGTGCCCGCCGACCGGGATCAGTTAATGACATTGCCCGGTGTCGGACGCAAAACAGCCAATGTCGTTTTAAACATGGCCTTTGGGCACCCCACCATGGCCGTTGATACACATATTTTTCGGGTATCCAACCGAACAGGGCTTGCCGCAGGAAAAACACCAGATAAGGTCGAAGCCAAGTTGGAACGCGTTGTCCCAGACGCGCTCAAATATCATGCCCATCATTGGCTGATCTTACATGGAAGATATATATGTAAGGCTCGGACGCCGTTATGTGGATCCTGTCCGGTGTATGATCAATGTGGGTATCGGAAAAAAGTGAAAATCTAGCCAGATATTTTGGCAGATAAAGAAACAGCGTAAAAATCTTCGAAGGCCTTGGCGATTTGGTTTTTGCGTGAATCAAATAAATCCCGAAGGCAGGCAGACTGATTGATTTCTGTTTCATCACCGATATGACGGCTTCGGAATTCATAATGCATAACTTTTGAATCCGTCATAAACACATCAAACACACAACTTTCTGTCCGGTATTGCCAGACCTTGCCCATGCCATCCTGGCGATACAAATCAGGCGAAGCCAGCATTAATTTCAGGTCATTGAGGCTAAGTGATAAAAGTTTATCCGGGTTCTGCGCGACCGACATTTGTACCGACATCGCATAACGATACATCTGGGGTTTGGATAATTCAGCCAGATTTTTCTGCTGGATGATCTCAGTCGATTTGGCCATGCCCGCTCTGATGCTTAAGTCACACAGTCCCACAAAAACAACTGCCCCCACCAAAATCGTGAGATGTCTGAGCTTGAGATGTTTGGCCATCATGGACACACCCGATCTCGCGATCCGGTGTGTCATGAGTTTAAGGTGATATAAGGACAACATAGGGGTTTTTAAGAAAGATATCAGCGAATAATCACGATTTCTTTTTTAAGCTCCTTGTCAGTCAACTTAACCGTTGGCCGCCGCACGATCAGCGAAAGGCAGTTCATTGCCTTGCTCCGCGGCGTTAGACTTTTTTGCCTTGTTAAAGCTCCCGTCTGATAGTTTACGGTTACCAGATGCGGCCACTTTGCTTCCATCCAGCGGGTTCACTTTACCATCCAGCACGGCTCCGGCTTCAACGGCCAGTTCCTTGTAGGCAACAGAACCAGTGATCGAGCCTGTGGACTTGATTGTCAATCTACCTTTCACTGTCAGGTCGCCTTCAAAACGGCCTGCTACAGTGGCTTCGTTGATTTCAACCGTTCCGAAGAAAGAACCTGTTTCCGCAATTTCCAGCGTGCTTGCACCTTTCAGGGCGGCTTCAACGGTACCTTCGACGACCAAATATTCGCAAGATTCAATCTCCCCGGACAGGGTAATCCCTTGGCCAATCACCAGACGACGGCCGGATTGTTGGTCGGCGGACGTATTCTGGGCTTGCGGGTTATAGCTGGCATACGCCCCGGGATAAGCGCCTGGCACCCGGCCTGCCGGCTGACCCGGACGTTGAAACGCCCCGCCCGGAATATCCATGCGGTTCGCCGCAGGTGTGGCGTTCGTGTCTTCGGTTTTGGCGGCGTTATCGGCTGGCGTGTTCATAGCTTTTGCATCCTTTTGGTTGTCAGGTTTATCACACTCATGTTGATTGAATGGCCGGAAACTAGCACGCCGCCAAACCAATGTGCAAGCTTTTTGGCACCCCGGCCTGTAAAAGCGGTGGATGGCTTAAAAATCAATATAAGATATTGTTTTTAAACATTATTTTTCGTTAAAGACTTGATATATCCGTAAAGCCATCGATTTGGATATTCCTGGCACCTGACATAAATCATCCACCCCGGCGCGGGCGACGTCGCGGGCGGAACCAAAATAATGAAGCAAATCGCGTTTCCGCCTAGCCCCGATACCCGGGATATCATCCAGCGGCGAGGCGGATATCGCATTCTGGCGGCGCGTGCGGTGCGCCCCTATTACAAAACGGTGCGCCTCGTCTCGTAATCTTTGTAGATAATGTAAAACCGGGTTTTCATGTGGTAATTGAAAGGGTTGTCGTCCTTCGATAAAAAACTGCTCTCGGCCGGCATTTCGATCGGGGCCTTTGGCAATCGCCACAACGGTTAGATCATCCCATACATTTAATTCACACAGTATCTCTTTGACAACATTGAACTGTCCTTGACCACCATCAATGAGTAGCAGATCGGGCCAATCGTCGGCATTCTTGTCTGCACCTTCTTTTAAGGCTCGGCCAAAGCGTCTTGTCATGACTTCGCGCATCATACCGAAATCATCCCCTGATCCGGCCTGTTTGATGTTGAATTTCCGGTAGGCGGATTTGCGGAACCCCTCTGCCCCGGCCACAATCATCGCCCCCACCATGTGGGTGCCGGAAAGATGCGAGTTATCATACACCTCTATGCGTTTCGGCGACGCCTCAAGGCCAAATATATCGGCGACGGATGCCAGCAATTCAGCTTCGCCCTGCCGTTCCAGAAGATGACGCGCCAAAGCCTCGTCGGCATTACGAACCGCAAAATCCATCAGCCGCTTTTTATCCCCCCGTGCGGGCGACATAATCTCAATTCGCTTACCGGCATGATCGCGGGCCCCCAAAGCTTCGGATAACAAGTCAACTTCCGTGGGCTCGATCGAGGTTAGTACCGTTTTAGGCACAGGTTTTGATTGATAAAATTGTGCCATGAAGACGGATAAAATATCCGCATCCTTTTCTTCGGGGGCGTGACGCGGGAAATAGGCGCGGTTGCCAAAATTCTGCCCGCCCCGAAAGAAAAAAACCTGAATACAGGTTTTCCCTTCGCGCCGCGCCAGTGCCATGGCATCCATATCGCCCAGCCCTTCCAGATTAATATCCTGACGGGATTGAATGGCTGTGAGTGCCTTAATCCGGTCACGGTATTCGGCGGCGCGCTCATAATCCTGTGCGGCGCTTGCGGCCTGCATGAATTCGGCAAATTCCTGCTGGATCGCCCGGCTTTGCCCTTGCAGAAAAGATCGCGCCTTGGCCACATCTTGCGCGTATGTTTCTTTGGAGATTTTACCTACGCACGGCGCCGTGCATCGTTTGATATGGTATTGAAGACACGGGCGGGATCGATTGGCAAAAATATTGTCTGAACAATTTCTTAAACGAAAAACCCGCTGTAGAACCTCAATTGTATGATTGACCGCCCCCGCACCAGCAAACGGGCCAAAATATTCTCCACCATCTTCCCGCGCCCCCCGATGCTTTCTGACTTGGGGGAAATCATGCCCCCCTGTAATCATGATATAGGGAAAAGATTTATCATCACGCAGAAGAATATTATATCTGGGCTGGAATTTCTTAATCAGATTGGCTTCAAGCAATAACGCCTCGACCTCGGTTGCCGTATTCACGAATTCCATGGTCACGGTTTCGGCCACCATGCGCTTCAGCCGGATGGGCAATTTATCCACATGGGTATAGCTGATGACGCGTTTTTTTAGAGCCTTGGCTTTGCCCACATAAAGCACATCCCCTTTGGCGTTGACCATGCGATAGACACCGGGACTTTCGGGCAGTCGGGTGACATGGTCACGGATCACCGCCACCCCCTGCGCCAAGGGTTTATGAACAGCCGCCTCAGGGGTGTCTGGCGGGTTATCTGATTTTTCAAGGGACATGTCGCGCATTAGGCCGAATTCAAACTTGAAATTCAACCCATGACTGACTACTGATATCACAACGCATCAAAGCGCCCGTGGCGGAATGGTAGACGCTACGGACTTAAAATCCGTTGGCCGCAAGGCCGTGGGGGTTCGAGTCCCCCCGGGCGCACCAAAGATTCTTTCTCTTTTTTATCTTGATTTTATTTTCATAAAAATAATATAGTGTCCTCTTATTCACTGAGAGTCTATGCATGTCAGACGGTGCCTATTTCATTATTGGTGGCATTAAAGGGGGGCCCAAGGTTGAAAAAATCCTTCGGGCAATCTTTACGTTAAAGTCCAAAGCACGCCACATTTTATATCTGGGTGCCGCCAGCTTTAATTGCCTGGAAACAGAAAAAGAATTCATGAATTTCATGTATAGGAATTTTCCCGAGGCAAAAGTGAAAAGCCTCATTCTTGAAAGCAGGCCAGAGCATGAGAGGAACCATCCCTCACCCCATGAAATCAAAGAGGCGTTTTTTTCAAAGTGATATCATCTTTTTTAATGGGGGGGATGTTCCACGTTTAAAGTCTGTTTTTGATCGTCATAATCTCGCTACACTCTGCCGTGAAGCCACAGAAAATAATAATACACTGGTCGGCGGCATGTGCGCCGGGGGAGCCATTCTAGCTGATAGAATTGTTTGTCATCACGGCAATGAAACAACTTCAATTGAAAAAGGCTCTGGGATACTTAAAGGTTACACCGTGTCTTGCATGGTGGATCATCCAAATCAAGAAGCTATACGCTTGGAAGCCTTAAGACAGATATCTTCTTCATCAAACACAACCTGCTTGGGGATCAACCGGAATGAAACCTTAATCTTCAAGCTTGATGGATCTGTATATTCTCAAGCACCGACAGGTCAAATGACACAGGCTTTTATTATGAATCCTAATGGGATATGTGAACCGCTCATGGATAGACGTTTTATTTAAAAACCGCCATCCGATACGCGTCCACGAAGGACATCGCCGAGCCCCAGACATTTTCAATACGTGACGCCGAAGCCCAGTCACTGACGGCGGCGATACGAAGATCCGTTTCTAAAAAGGGGATGGATAGCTGTTCTTTTTGATCTTCTGATTTCTGAACAATGGCATATTTCCAGCGATGCGTTGTCAGATGGTCGGCCTGGTCACAGGATATGCCTGTCACCTGCTCAAAAGAGGTAATCAGCTCTTTTTGCGCCCACCCCATATCCGCATCCATATGTTTTTCAGCCCAATCATGAGTAGAATACGCCACGATAGATGTCACACGTTCATCACGGCCAGGCTTCGATGAATTCACCGAAATCCAATCAATTAGGCTGTCATGCACCTTGGCGGCGATCCATGTTTTGTCCCACGGTTTTTGAAAGCCGATCATCAGGGAATAACAGCCTTCCATCCGAACATGTTGGAACGGAAAATTATGCGCGCAGACACCTTCGAATAAACGCTGTGTCTGGGCGGGCGGCGCGGTTGAAATAACCCAATCAAAAAAACCTAAATCCTGACCATCTTTATCCTGAAGATGCCAACCTTGAGAGGAACGAACTAACAGCGGCGCTATTTCGGTCTGTGTTTTCACATCAACCCCTTCTGCCAGCGTCCGGCAAAGGCTATTCATGCGCGGGCACGCCACATAATGTGGCTCAAACCATTGACGTTTCGATATCTGGCCATCTGCATGAAATGACACGACCTTGCCTTCCCAGGCTTGAATAAGGCCTGCGTCAATGTAAGGTCTGATAAAGTTTTGAAAAGCAGGTGTTCTCGCCGTGAATTTATCAGTGCCATGATCAAAATAAAATGGATCGGCATAGCGTGTGGACATACGTCCGCCCACACCTCGTGCTTTTTCAAATACGTCAACAGAAGCATGCTTAGATAATTCCCGGGCAAGGATAAGTCCCGACAACCCGGCACCAATAATGGCGATACGATCTGTCATGCGTATTTATCCTGATGCGACTTCGCCCGTCGATAAAACGCTCAAAGCGTGAGGTTGTCCCCCCAGACGTTTAATCATGGTGATGACGTCCTGTGTCGCACTATCAAGTGCCAGCGCATCTGTGGATCTTAACACCAGTGAAAGTCCTAATATCCCGCCGCGGTAATGCGGGTATGATCCCATATCGACACGTGGATATTTATCCTGAAGGGCAGAGAGATCTTCTGCCACGGTGCTTTCCTGAAGGCCGCAAGCAATCGTCGATGACAAAATCGGATGGCCGGGCGTGAGCATATCTTTCACATGGTCAAACATGGCCTGCATGATACGCGGCACGCCCGCCATCACGAACACATTATCCATCTTAAACCCCGGTGCCGCCGACACAGGATTGGCAATCAGCGTCGCACCCCGGGGTATCATTGCCATTTTTTTGCGCGGCGGCGTCACCTCGGCCTCGCCGCCGTAATGGTTGGTCAGCAACCGAAAAGCTTCGCGGTTTAATTCCAGTTCGGTGCCAAAAGCCTTCGCCAGACTGGCAGATGTAATATCATCATGCGTGGGACCAATACCGCCTGTGGTGAACACATAATCGACTTTGGTACGAAGCGCATTAACGGCACTGATGATTTCAGCTTCGACATCAGGCACCACACGTACTTCGACCAAACGAATGCCCATCGCCACCAGTTTTTCGGCGATCCAGGGGGTATTGGAATCATGGGTTCTGCCTGAGAGTATCTCATTCCCGACAATGATAAGGGCGGCACTGAACGTATGATCGTGAGACATAGCCATGGGGATGTATGAATTTCTTACTCTTGTCCTTGATAAAACAGATCATTAGGATATAGGGCATAGAGTTTACGGCCTCAAGGTGAAAGAACACTTAATGACCAAAACATCCCCCAACCCCTTTACGCGTGAGGGGATTGAATTACACCCTGCCTCTGATTTTGACGGGATGCGCTATGCTGGCCGTTTGGCCGCTGAAACGCTGGATATGATCACAGAACATGTTCAGCCCGGAGTCACGACGGAAACGTTGGATCAACTCTGTCATAATTTTATTACGAAAAATAAGGCCATTCCCGCGCCTTTAGGCTATGGCGGAGATGGCGTACGTCCCCCCTTTCCCAAATCCATCTGCACATCCATCAATCATGTGGTGTGTCATGGAATCCCGAACGACAAGCCGCTCCGTGAGGGAGACATTGTCAATATTGATGTCACCGTCATTTTAGATGGGTGGTATGGCGATAGTTCCCGCATGTATTTTGTGGGCGATAAAATTCCGGTGATGGCGCGTCGGCTCTGTGATGTCACTTATGACGCGATGATGGCCGGGATTGAAACCGTCA
>CAZZGO010000032.1:0-13968 GCA_964654245.1 uncultured Pseudobdellovibrionaceae bacterium
GCCAGTGCTTTTTTCTCGGGCACAATGTCAAATGTCAATTCACCTGACGCATATCCAATTTTGACCATACCGCCCGATACCAACTGACCAAACAATAATTCTTCGGCCAAGGGTTTCTTGATTTTTTCCTGTATCACCCGCGCCAACGGACGCGCCCCCATGGCCGGGTCATATCCCAACTTGCCTAAATGTTCTCTTGCCGCATCACTCAGTTGAATGGTGACATGACGATCCGTCAGCTGGGCTTCTAACTGTGCGATAAACTTATCGACAACGCGTACCACCGTTTCGGGTTTCAGGGGTTTGAAGGAGACCACTGCATCCAGACGATTTCTAAATTCGGGCGTAAACATTTTTTTGATTGCTTCGGAATCTTCATCGACCCGCACCTCGCGCTCAAACCCCATGGGGGCTCTGGCCATTTCGGCGGCACCGGCATTGGTCGTCATAATTAAAATCACATTCCTGAAATCAACCACCTTGCCGTTATTATCCGTCAGCTTCCCGTAATCCATCACCTGAAGCAGGATGTTGTAAATATCCGGATGTGCTTTTTCAATTTCATCGAGCAACAACACACAATGCGGGTTCTGATCAATTTTATCCGTCAGCAAGCCCCCCTGTTCAAACCCGACATATCCCGGCGGTGACCCAATCAGGCGCGACACCGCATGACGTTCCATATATTCCGACATGTCAAACCGCGCCAATTCAATCCCCATGGTTTTGGATAGTTGCTTGGCAACTTCGGTTTTCCCGACACCGGTCGGCCCCGAAAACAAATAACACCCGATGGGTTTTTCACTGTCACGTAGCCCGGCACGGGATAATTTAATCGCATCGACCAGCGTATGGATGGCTTCATCCTGATCAAAAACCAGTGTTTTTAAATCCCGGTCCAGATTTTTAAGAACCACCTTGTCATCTTTTGTCAGTGATTTGGCCGGAATGCGGGCAATCGCGGCAACAACGGCTTCTATATCGGCCACATCAATGATTTTTTTGCGTTGATCTGCCGGCACCAACATCTGCGCCGCGCCGACTTCGTCAATGATATCAATCGCCTTATCAGGCAGTTTCCGATCACCGATATACTTGGCAGATAATTCGACCGCCGCTTTGATGGCCTCATCCGTATAGGTCACACTGTGATGATCTTGGTAATACACCCGAAGACCTTTCAAAATTTCAATCGATTCATCTAACGTAGGTTCATAAACATCAATCTTCTGGAACCGGCGTACCAAGGCACGGTCTTTTTCAAAATAATTCCGGTATTCCTTATAGGTCGTGGAACCAATGCACCGAATAGCGCCGCTGGAAAGTGCGGGCTTCAATAAATTCGATGCATCCATCGCACCGCCCGATGTGGCGCCCGCCCCAATGATGGTGTGAATTTCATCAATGAATAATACGGCATGGGGAACTTTTTCAATTTCGGCAATCACCGCCTTCAGGCGTTCTTCGAAATCCCCGCGGTAACGGGTACCAGCCAATAATGCCCCCATATCCAGGGAAAATATAATCGCGTCTTTTAACACATCTGGCACATGGCCTTCGGTAATTTTACGTGCCAGACCTTCGGCAATCGCTGTCTTACCCACACCGGGATCACCAACATAAAGCGGATTGTTTTTAGACCGCCGGCATAAAATCTGGATCGTGCGATCCACTTCCTTGGCGCGGCCGATCAACGGATCTACTTTACCGTTTCGCGCTTTGTCGTTCAAATTTTTGCAATAGGCCTCAAGGGCTTCGCGTCCGGTTTTGGCGCCTTTGGCACTCTCCGTATCCTCGGCACCACGGGGGGATTTGGCCGCACTCTCCGCGCCCGGAACTTTGGCAATGCCATGGGATATATAATTGACCGCATCAAAACGGGTCATGTCCTGTTCCTGCAGAAAATAGACCGCATGGCTTTCACGCTCTGAAAACAACGCCACCAGCACATTGGCACCGGTCACTTCTTCGCGTCCGGCCGATTGCACATGAATGGCCGCCCGCTGAAGCACGCGTTGAAAGGCGGTCGTGGGTTTGGCTTCGGTATGATTATCCGCGCTCAGATACCCTAATTCCGTATCCAGATATTGCGTCAATTGTTCTTTGAGATCTGTCAGCGATATCCCGCAAGAACGAAGCACCGCCATCGCATCCTGATCTTCCGTCAAGGATAAGAGCAGATGTTCCAGCGTGGCATATTCATGTTGCCGGACATTCGCCGCCGCGAGGGCGCGGTGCAGAGTTTGTTCCAGATTTCGTGAGAGCATCTGATTATTCCTTTTCCATCGTGCATTGAAGCGGCTGTTCGTTGGCTCTGGCAAAATCCATGACCTGCGCGACCTTGGTTTCAGCCACTTCATAGGTAAAGACACCGCATAATCCCACGCCCCGGCGATGCACGTGGAGCATGATGTCGGTGGCCTCTTGTCTATTCTTGTTGAAAAAGCTTTCTAAAATATGAACGACAAACTCCATGGGGGTATAATCGTCATTCAACAGAAGCACTTTATACATGGATGGTTTTTTGGTGCGTGGCCGCGGCTTCAGCAAAATCCCAGATTGAGGGGTCTCCTCGCGCTTTTCGCTGGTATCCCGCTTTGAGGGGTCATCCCCGCCGGGTTCATCCGGGACATAGGGGGGATCGTCTTCCCCCATCCAGATCGGATCACGTGGTGATTGCACAAAATATGTCATGACTTCATAAACCCTGCTGATCGTCTTATCTCTGCCATAAAAAATAATATAGCATGAGACGGACAATAAAAAACCCTGCCGGTTTCTCCGTCAGGGTTTTTAAGGAGGTTATACGAAAAAAGAGAGCTTAGGCGGCCTGAGAGGCTTTTTTCATCGCCTTGCCAAATTGACCGTTGATCGGCTCCATGCATTCTGACGCAACCTTGACGGTCATTTCAGAAATTTTCGTGGCACCATTCATGAAATCATCAAAGCTGGCCTGGGCAAACTTGGTCTGCGCTTCGGTCACTTCGTTAATTGTCTTGCAGGTCATCATGGTCTTGGCCGCGTTTTGGGCTTTTTCGGCCGAACTTTGAGCCATTTCCATGCAGGTTTTCATGACGTTTTCCATACCCTTGGAAAAGATCGTCGTGGATTTCACAAAGGCTTCCATTTGCTCCTGACCGAACGAGGCGGCATCTTGGGCAACTTTGTCAAAGGATGGGTTTTTTGTCATTTTCATCTCCATAAAATTGATCACTGGATTAAACTTTTGTAACGTCAGCACGGGCTCACCTGCCGAAGGCATCGAACGCCCCGACATTGAGGGACGCATTTTTGCCGGTGCTGTCTTGCGTGCCGGTGACTTGGGTTTCGCCAAAGCACGAGAACGCTGTGTTTTTCTGGCCATGGTATTTCCTTTCTGGTCGATCAAAACGTCATCCCGGAGAACACACCCTTTAGGATAAAACCGCTTGATACAAACAGTGTGTGCATATGCCCGACCTTTTGCAATGCACAAAAGTTAAATTATCATCATCCATCCACAGGGTCAAGAGAATATTTTGCAGTGCATCATTTTTATTTTTTGGCGGTATTCTGCCGAAATAATAGACAATCTCTCCCCATCTGATAAAATCAAAGACCCAAGGCTGGGGATAAAAAACAACGCGTTAAGGTTTTTCTAAGGTCTTTTTAATCCCAGTGTACGATACTGAGATTCAAGACGTTGATCGGTCTGCGCAACACGTTGTTTTTCATAAATTTTTTACGGGCAAAAGGTATCACCTGTGCGGTTTGTGTCTGCTTTACTGATTCTGATATTGACGCTCTCCAGCGCGATGCCCGATGCCTATGCCGCCAACAAGAAAAAGAAAGCCCCGGCTGGAAATCCGAAATATGCCTCGATCGTGGTGGATGCCGAAACAGGTGTGATCTTGAGCCAGCGCAACGCGGACAAATCCCTTCACCCGGCGTCTTTGGTTAAAATCATGACGCTTCTGATGGCCTTCGAGGCGCTAGATGCCAAACAAATCACTCTTCGTGACCGTATGCCGGTTTCTACCCGGGCCACACAAATGTCCCCCAGCAAAATTGACGTCTCGGCGGGATCAACACTTCGTGTTGAAGACGGTATTTACGCACTCGTGACAAAATCGGCCAATGATGTGGCGGTGGTGATGGCGGAATATCTAGGCGGCACCGAATCACGTTTTGCCCAATTAATGACCCAGCGCGCCCGTGACATCGGCATGAAAAATACGATATTCAAAAATGCCTCGGGGTTGCCCAACCCGGCGCAAGTCACCACCGCGCGGGATATGGCGACCTTGGCACGATACATTCTGGTGCGATACCCCCATTATTACCATTACTTCAGCACCAAACAATTCACCTACCGCGGCAAAACGCACGGCAATCATAACCGCCTTCTGCATAGTTATCCCGGCATGGATGGATTTAAAACCGGTTATATCAATGCCTCTGGGTTTAATCTGGTGGCTTCAGCCAAAAGAAACGGGCAACGTTTGATCGGTGTGGTGTTCGGGGGGCAAACTTCGAAAACACGTAATGACCACATGGTTAAAATCATGAACGAAGGGTTCGTCAAAGCACGTAACTTGAAAGATGTTCAGGTCGCGGCTGTGGCACAAACCCCCCAGCAAAAAGCGCAAGCCACCCAGCAAGCCGAAGAAGAAGCCCGGGAACTGGCTCAGGTTAAAACCCTGATGGCACAGCAAGCGGCCAAAAATGCTGCAGGTGGACAACCCATCCCGCCGCAAAAGCCTATCAATAGTAATGCCAGACCTGACTCACGTTTTGGATCAGATGGTGCGTCTTACACATCTTTATCTTCTCTGTCTGAAACACGCACGGTGCCATCTGCATCATCGCTCGCTCAAAATATGACATCCGATGACCGGATCAACACCGTGAAAAATTCCATGGAACATGGGTACATGGAAGAACTGGCTGGTCAGGGAGATTACGATGTCATGGCCTCAAAACGTCTTGAAACCGGACTTCTAGCCGTTGCCGTACACAAGGGACAATATCGCCCGAATCCAAACCCGGCCTCCAGCGCACAAAATTCCATGCGCGCCGCCGGCCATGCCATGATTGCCAAAATGGCCAATTCGGCACAGCCGCCCACCCCCCCGGCCTCTACATCTTTGCCGGCCGCACCGGCGGATCAAAATTGGCAAACCATTTATTCAGGCCAAGGCTGGGCAATCCAGATTGGTGCGTATAACAGCAAGCTGGCAACAGATCAGGCTCTGCGGGACGCCATGGCCAAACTTCCCCCCGACATCGCCCAAAAGGCCAAACCGGTCAGTGTTCCGTTGCGCACCGAATCCGGCATCATGTTCCGCGCCCGTCTGTCGGGTTTGACAAACGCTCAGGCCTTCAAGGCCTGTGGTTATTTTTCTGATTGCCTCACGCTCTCCCCGCAAAAACCATGATGATCCTCATGCCGCGTGCTCATCCCCTTTCGGCGCATCCTGAATCAGGCAATATCCTGATTTACATTCTGGGTGCGATTGTATTGATGGGGGTTCTCGTGATGTTGGTCAAAGGATCAAATTCTCCCGGTGCCGGCATTGATTCTGAAACGACCATGATCCGGGCATCGGAAGTGCAACAATATGCGGGTGAGCTGGAACGCGCGGTCAATTTTATTCTGAGCAATAACCACAGTGAAAATGATATTCGTTTTGCCGCCGCCAGTGCCCCCGGTGCCTATGGGAATATAGCCACAGATACACCCCTGACCCGTCAGGTTTTTGCCAAACAAGGCGGTGCGGCCACTTATCGCGCAGTGCCCGCCGGCATCCAAACCACGGCCACACCGTGGCAGTTCTATGGGAACACACATATCAAGGGATTTGGAACAGATACTCTGGCGGGTCGAAAAGCCGAATTAATCGCCGTGCTTCCCAATGTCACCCCGGCCTTTTGTGAACGAATCAATGAATTGAACGGCCAAAATCTAAACCTTGCCGCTAATCATGACCCGACGGCCAACGGATGTCTGTTCACTGGCGGCGGAAGTGAATTCACGGGGAGTTTTGTGACCGGCGCCAGCGCCAATATTATCGACCACACCTTATTCACGCAAAGCCCCGCCAAGCAAGCCTGCATTCGGTGTCAAACAACCGGGGCACTTCATTTCTACCACGTATTACTCGGCCGGTAAGCCTCGGATTAATCCTTAAAGCTGGGCATAAAATCGGTCAGGGACGGGGTCGAATTCGTAAGGTTACGAATATCGCTGGTGACCGGCATCACGTAATCATACGATCCTAAAATACGCCCTTTGGAATCGACAATCCGCAGATTGGTAATAACATCACTGCCATTCAACAAGGTTGTCCCGCTGACGGTGGCCGGGGTTTGAGATGGCATCGCCCCGCCTGGCTGAATCACCATATACCCTAATTGGGTCAACCGTGAGGACACTTGACCCGACATCACCTGCCCTAACAGGCGGGTATTCCCCACCGCCTGTTCTTCGGGTGTTTCGGAGATACGCTGGGATGCCTTGAGATCTTCAAGCGGAAGCACAATCAGCGGCGTCGCCTTGTTCAAATTATGCCGCGCCTGTGAGGTCAGCATATCCGTCGCAGAATAGGTGGTGCTGGCCAGACTCATTTTGCCATCTTCATTCAACCGGTCATACGCGATGACCCCCGCCGTTCCCGCCATGACCGCCACACATCCGGCCACTGGCAGGGATAGCAATATCATCGCCAAAATTCGCACATAGACAGCGCGCACAGGAACAGAAAAAAGCATCGATATCTCCCTCAAGATCTAGACAGAGCCTAACAAGCCGGAGAGGAAAAATACACCCCCACCCAGGCTTCTAAGGCCGTGATGGGTCTGTTCTATGCGATAACTGTGCCACATCGGCTCCGCACGGTGACAGCCAGATCATTTTTTGCGGGTGGCCGGCCTTGGGATCACATATCCAGCGGGCGTTCAGCCATCCTTTGGCATGAGCCAGACGTACAACCCATTCTCCATAATATTTTTTAAGCTCGTCTTCTGTCATACATGCCTGCGGCGGATCAAAATAAATCGACAACATCCATAAATCCTGAAGCATAGGGCACCCCGCCTAATTAAAAAAGATAATGATAATCATTCTCAAATAAAAGATGACTGTCAAGCCTGAAGGGGGCATGGGCTGAAAAAACCGGGGGGTATGTTCTGGGTGTACAGTATGGCCTGTTAGGCCAAGGGCATGAGCATCAACACGCACATACCGGACGGGGTCTGAAGGGGTTTGTCTTTACGAAAACCTGCCTGCGCATAACATTTGATGGCCGGTGCATTATCCTGTGCCGGGGTCACCATCAGCCGCTTCACCGCAGGCTGGTGTTTGAGTTCGGCGATGAATGCTTTGATAAAATTGGTCCCGTGACCAAAGCCCAACATTTCAACATCCCCCACAAATTGATGAATGGCGAACGTGCCCGGCTCCACCGCATACTCATCCCCCAGTCTGCTCATACGCACCGAATCAGAGCCCAGATCAGAACATTGAATCAGAGCATAAGGGCGTCCTTGATAAGACACCAAAAAATACCGCACCGTCGCGGATAAACCAGACGATATGTCAGCCATGTCATCAGCAGATGGTGTCCACCAATCCGTCAAATGAGGTGAGCGGAGCCATTCCCGGATCATCGGCATATCGGCCGGGGTTACACCCGAAAATTCATATCCGTTATGGGCAAATTTTTGGGAAAGCGCGGGGAGAATCATAAGACCCTGTCATGCGGCCTGCGGGTTATTGATTTTTTGAAGGGTGGCCGTCGTGCTGTATCCTTCATACATCTTCATGATACACACCTGTCCCCCATATTGGGAAACAATTTTTGCTTCGGGAAGTTGATCTGGCGTGTAATCGCCGCCTTTGAAAAAAAGATCCGGACGTAAAGAATCTATTAACGCACAGGGTGTATTATCCGCGCCCGTCACCGTCGCACCAAACAACACCACACCATCCACAGAGGCCAAGGCTGATATCACGCGCGCGCGCGCCTGTTCATCATTCACCGGACGTGTGGCTCCTTTTAAAAGCCGGACAGAGATATCGTGATTAAGTCCCACAATCAATTTATCACACCGGGCTCGTGCCTGCGCTAGATACGTGACATGCCCATAATGCAAAATATCAAAACAGCCATTGGTAAATCCAACCTTAAGCCCAGCAGACCGCCATGATTGAACACAAGCTTTCATCTCGCCTACAGACATGACAGGTGCCATATGCGCCGAAGAGGAATCGCCTGATAAAACCTGTATCAATTCATCCGGCCGCACGGGCGCCGTGCCAATTTTACCCACGGCAATACCACCCGCCAGATTGGCCAGATCAGATGCCTGCACCAACGATGCCCCCACCGCCAGCGAGGCCGCTAAAACGGACATGACGGTATCACCCGCACCGGAAACGTCATATACCTCGCGTGCCTTAGCACGGAAATGAATCGGTTTATCTGCACTTCCCTGTATCAACGTCATCCCGTCTTCAGACCTTGTGACTAATATATGGTCGATACCACATTGATTGAGAATTTTTTGCGCCGCTTGTTCAATATCCTGATCGCTGGACAATGTCTCCGCCTCGGCCGCGAGCGCCAGTTCAGCACGGTTCGGGGTTACCACATGCGCGCCGCGGTAACGGGTAAAATCTTTACCCTTTGGGTCCACCAAAACCGGGATAGATCGCGCCTTGGCCTCAGTCATCACGTGCGCCAAAATGCGGGGAGACAGAACACCCTTGGCGTAATCAGAAACAATCACAATCTGACGATCATCCATGGCGCGGGTGATTTCGGCTTTTATGCTGTCTTCTATGCGTTCGGATAACGGGGTGCGGTCTTCAATATCTGACCTTAATAATTGATGTTGTCCAGCCATGTGGCGAATTTTCTGGATGGTCGGGCGCGACGGATCGGCAACAACGCCCTGTGTTTTTACACCCATATCCTGGCAATATTTTAAAAAGATATCCGCCGGTTGATCGGTGCCCACCACCCCAACCGCGCGGACATCAACGCCCAGCGTGCGTAAATTGATCAACACATTTCCTGCGCCGCCCGGCATGGCCTGTTCCCGCGTGACATGCAAAACAGGAACGGGAGCTTCAGGGGATAAACGCGAAGCCGTCCCATAGATATAAACATCCAACATCATATCCCCCACCACCATCACACGGGCATGGGGAAATCGTTCAATCACAGACATCATATCAGACGGCTTAGGCATGTTTTCTTTTTAACGGATTTTTAAGAATTAAGATAGAGATCAATATAAAGTTGCCACGGCTATCAAATACACCCGTCATCACAAGATACGCTTAACACTTCATAAACCTTTTGTCGGCATACTTGTACTGTTAGGGGTTCTCATATTTGAGGGGTAGAGTATCCGTGTCACACGATAAAAAACACCAGAAAGCCTATCACGGCATCCTGTCCGGGTTGAAAGCACGTATCCGCAGAAACCGCCTGGGGGAATTGCTGGTATTAGATGGGTATCTTTCCCCCGATGAATTAAAACACGCCCTGACCTTAAGCAAAAATTCGGGTAAAAAATTAGGGCATGTCTTGGTCGATGAACGGATGATTGATCCGATCATCATTCGCCAAACCCTGATCGAACAGTTTGCATTGCGCGGCGTGACCGCGATGGTGACCTTGTTTTTATCCCTCTCCAGCATGGGGATTACAAAACAAGCCAGAGCCAGTTCCATTAAAGACGTTCCAGCGCGCATGGCCTTTACGCAGGCCGCCTTTTCACCTGTCAGTTATTATCCAGCCTTGTTCGGGTCAACGGAAAAACGTTCAGGGGCACTGAAGGCTTTTACCAAATGGACGGATATGTTTAACCGCTTTGATGCCGCGCTGAATACGTCCGGCGGTCAAAAATCGATGCAGGATTTTAAAACAGCGCTGGAAACCATGCGCGATCTGCCTTTGTCCCGTATGGCGGCACAGGTCAATGATCTGGTGAACAAGACGCGCTATGTGACAGATAATAAAAATTACGGCCAGAATGATTATTGGGCAACGCCCGTTGAATTTTTCTCCCGCGGCGGAGACTGCGAAGATTTTGCGATTACAAAATACACGGCGCTTCGCGCTCTTGGAGTTCCTGAAGAACGCCTGCGCGTAGCCATCGTTCAAGACCTTCAGAAAAACGTGCCCCACGCCATTTTGATCGTGTACACAGATAATGGCCCGATGATTTTGGACAACCAGATCAAAACCGCCATCAACGCCGACCGCGTCAGCCATTATAAACCGATTTTCTCTATCAACCGCGATGCGTGGTGGTTGCACACAAAACCACAGGGTGGAAGCGTCACAACGGTTGCGTCTGCCGCCCGCTAAGCCTTTCGCTTTCCCGCTCCCTAGTCTCTCTGAAACCAAAAACCACATGATATGCCCCACATCCGCATGGATATGGGGATAATATTAATATATTATGTAATATAAATAATATCGCGCTTGACCTTCCGGGGCATTCTCTTTAAGCCATTACCCATTACGTAAACATTTATGGGTAGAACGCGTGCGCACACTTTGTTCATTTCTGATTCCTGGCGGCGTCAAGGCGATAGGGCTCTACCTTGCTCTGGCTGTGTGTGTAATCACGCCTTCTTTCGCGGCCTCGTCTCCGGATTTTTTAAAAACAGCCCACCGTGAAACTGTCAAATCAACAGATGCCCTGCCGCAGTGGGATCGGATCCTGTCTCTATACTGGCAAGATCAAAAAATATATCTGGCCTGTGCGGAAAACCCGGATATGTGCCCTTCGGCGGCCATTCATCAATGGCAACGATTTATGACCTCTATCCAATACGATTCCCCGCGCCGCCAAATCGAAGCCGTGAATGCATGGTTCAATGTCCTGCCTTATAAAATAGATAAATGGGTCTATGGCAAAAGCGATCATTGGGCGTCGATTTCGGAATTCTTTGAACATTCGGGCGACTGCGAAGATTTTGCCATCATGAAATATTTAACCTTGCGGCAAATAGGTTTCCCCAAGGAAAGCCTTTGGATTGCCACTGCCTATGATGTCTATAGCGGCACAGACCATGCGTTTTTGATGGTTGACCTTAAGGGGGAAACATTTGTTCTGGACAATAGAAGCGAAGTCACCCAGGCCTCAGAACACTCCCGCCGGTATCAGCCACACTTCCTGTTCAATGAGAAAAATATTTGGACATTTGAGACCCCGGTGATGGCACGCAGTGCCCGGGAAAACCAGAACGATATCGTTCCGGGCAACCAGTAATTATTCAACCCACGCCACCCGAAGCACATTGGTTGAACCGGGCGTCCCAAAAGGCACACCCGCCGTTAAGACAATGCGCTCGCCGCTGGCGGCATAGCCTTTTTCCTTCACCAGTTTTGTGGCGCGTTCCACCGTTTCGGCAAAGGAATTCACATCCGTGATATGAAGCGCGCGTACCCCATAGGATAACATCAACCGCCGTGCGGTCGATATATTCTGGGTCAAACATAAAATCGGAATATCCGGGCGCTCTCGCGCTGTCCGAAGGGTGGTGGAACCCGACGTGGTGTAATTACAAATACAGGCCGCTTTGATATCCCGCGCCACATAATAGGCCGCCTTGGTAATCGCCGATGATGGGTCATTCTCGCTCTCGGCTTGATTGGTGTTTAAAATACGCCGGTAAGTTTCATCCTGTTCGACGCGGGTGCAAATCTTGTCCATGATGTCTACGGCCTCGACCGGGTATTGCCCGGCCGCCGTTTCGGCCGATAACATCACCGCATCTGCCCCATCATAAACGGCTGTCGCGACATCTGACGCTTCGGCACGCGTAGGGCGCGGATTATCGATCATCGATTCCAGCATTTGCGTGGCCACAATAATAGGCTTACCGGCATGGCGCACCATGCGCACAATTTTCTTTTGCGTGGCAGGAACATCTTCAGGCGGAATCTCAACACCTAAATCCCCGCGGGCAAGCATGATCCCATCCACATAATTCAGAATTTCATCCATGCGTTCGACGGCACTGGGTTTTTCAATTTTTGCCATCAAGGCCGCGCGGCCACCGATAATCTTACGGGTTTCGGACACGTCTTCAGGACGTTGCACAAAACTTTGCGCCACCCAATCGGCCCCCATCGCCAACGCGGCATCTAAATCTATTCGGTCTTTATCGGTCAGCGCGGGAACAGGAATAATGACACCCGGCACATTGAAACCCTTGTGATTAGATAATTTACTGCCTGAAACAACTTCACCCAGAAGGTAATCTTTACCTTGCTCACGAATGGTCACACGTACCTTGCCATCGTCCAGCAAAATTTCAGACCCCGGCTTCATGACCGCAATGACCTCGGGGTGAGGAAGACACACACGGGTTTCATCCCCTAGCGCGGTATCAAGGTCAAACCGGATTCTATGCCCGGCCTTCACGTCAATTTTATCATTTTTAAATTTGCCGATTCTGTTTTTGGGTCCCTGAAGATCGGCGATCACGGCAATAGGACGCCCATATTCCGCTTCCATCGCGCGCGCTGTCTCTAAATTTTTACGGTGCGCGTCATGGGTGCCGTGTGAAAAATTCATACGAAAGACATCCACCCCGGCTTCGAATAATTTTCGCATCATCTCAGGACTGCCCGAGGCAGGCCCTAACGTGGCAACAATCTTGGTCTGGCGGTAACGGCGAATGGTGGGCATGGGTATCAAATCACCTGTCAGGAAAAAAATGAAAGAACAAAATTTTCCTATCCTAACGCGCCCGCCCCGGGGACGCCATGGCTTTTATAGGATTTTTGAAAAAAGAATGGCTTAACGCCGCGTCATCAATGGCTTGGTGAAATGATAAAATGCCAAACGACCTAACGTATCTTTCAACACACGATCAGGTGCAAATAATGACCGAAATCCTGCCTTTTCTGTCCAGTGAATTTGAACATCAGCCGGACATTTCAGGGAACTGTTAAAATGTAGGATATCCCCGCGTTGAAAAAATCTAGATCCACGAACCGTATTCACCTGTGCGGGGGATGTAAATTTAAAATAATGCGCCAGCATATAACTTTGCGGATGATATTTCACCACAAACTCAACGGGGAGATGAATACCATGATAGGTCAGCATATGACGCGCAAAATCACCCTGCCCGGCATACGATTCCTCAATCGTTTTTGCATCCTGATTTGTATCCCCGGTGACAATAAAATGCGCGCCCGGTGCCATTTGGCTGTATATGCCACGTATCTTATCCACATAATCACTTTGGGGCGCACCATCTGCGACATGTCCCGCCAGATTAGCCAGCGTCAGTCCAAACAACGCGGAAACTTCTCGTCCCTCGATATCGTACCTTAAGGACGGATCAAACATATTATGTTGAATGGTTTCGTGACGCGCATGGGGGAACAGGCTTTGTCCTTCGGCCATGGATAAGCGCAGTATATCGGGGTTTTCATCAATATAGATAAATTTCACAATGTTTGGAATCCGCGCCGCGAGACACGCTTCTTTCGTTGTAAATTTTGTACCCGGCCCCCGGGACACAAAGGTCACAGGCTGATCCCCGATAAAGGCCGCGGATACCGGTGCGGCCTTGGCAATCACTTCCGGTTCGCATACCGGGGCATAATATTTATGATGATTATCTTCAAGAAACTTTGCCCAGATCGGCATGGCCGGCGCGGGGGCAAATTCAAACGACCCCATATGCCCGGCCTTGACCCCCATCACCGCATCTGCCCATGCGAGATCAAAATCAGTCATCATACTATTTTTTGTTTTAAACATCTTTTTTCTATGCCGCCTGGAGATCATTAGCAGGTGTCATATCACGTCTTAAAAAATCAATTCTAGTGAATCCGCGTTGCCCTAAGCCATGAGAATCAAAACCATCCAGATAGACAGGTGCCATAACACACGGAAGAAGGATTGATCCCGGATAAATATCGACGGCGCGCTCTTGAGCGAACATAG
>CAZZGO010000033.1:0-13674 GCA_964654245.1 uncultured Pseudobdellovibrionaceae bacterium
GCGTTGGAACAAAAACTATCTGAAGCGGCCAAGGCGTCATCTGCCGCCATGATCAACGAAGAAGTGACCGAAGATGATATTGCCGCCGTCGTCAGTAAATGGACAGGCATCCCTGTCGATAAGATGATGCAGGGAGAGCGGGACAAACTTTTGAAAATGGAAGACAAGCTTAAAGCGCGTGTCGTGGGTCAGGATATGGCCGTCAAGGCGGTATCCAATGCGGTGCGCCGCGCACGGGCAGGGCTTCAATCACCGAACCGTCCCATTGGCTCTTTCCTGTTTTTGGGTCCCACGGGTGTGGGCAAGACAGAATTGGCCAAGGCACTGGCCGAATTTTTATTCGACGATGATACCGCGATGGTGCGCATTGATATGTCGGAATTCATGGAAAAACATTCTGTGGCACGTCTCATTGGGGCTCCTCCGGGTTATGTAGGTTATGAAGAAGGCGGAAGCCTGACAGAGGCCGTGCGCCGCAGACCCTATCAAGTCATTTTGTTCGACGAGGTAGAGAAAGCACATCCCGATGTGTTTAATGTTCTGCTTCAGGTGTTGGACGATGGGCGTTTAACCGACGGGCAAGGCCGCGTGGTGGATTTCAGCAACACGGTTTTGATCATGACATCTAATTTGGGGGCGGAACATCTGGTTCAGCTCGAGGAAGGCGATAGCGTTGAAAAAGTGCGCGATATTGTCATGAATGTGGTGCGTTCGGCATTCCGCCCTGAATTTTTGAATCGTCTGGATGATATTTTGTTGTTTTCGCGTCTTGGCCGCGCTCAGATGGCCGGCATTTTGGATATCCAACTTTCCGGGCTTAAAAAATTGCTTTTGGCGCGCCGGGTTCAACTGGAGGTCGATGATAACGCCAAAACATGGATCGCCGATAAGGGGTATGATCCCGCCTATGGGGCGCGACCTTTGAAACGAGTCATTCAAACCGAACTTCAGAACAAACTGGCGGAGTTAGTTTTGGAAGGCAAAATTCCGGATGGGTCGTCAGTGCGGGTGAGTGAAAAAGGGGGCGTCTTATCGTTCTCTGTCTCTCCTTCGGGGCAGTCATCCGGCAAGAAGGCCGCTTAAATATCCCGTTGCCTTCGGGTGCAGGGTCGTTATAATCACTAATATTATGATGAAGTCTGTATAACGGCCATGTTGAGCGCCCTTTTTCTTTTTCTTGCCATTTCCCTGATCACATCTTTCTTGTGCTCCCTTTGGGAAGCCGTGCTCTTGAGCATTACGCCTTCGTATATGCAGATTAAGCTGAACGAGGGAAGCAAGCTCGGCAAGGTACTTCAAAATTTTAAAGAGAATATTGATCGTCCCTTGGCTGCCATTTTAACATTGAATACCTGTGCCCATACGGTGGGTGCTATCGGGGTGGGGGCTCAGGCCACCAAAATTTGGGGTGATACCAGCCCCTTTATCACAGGCTTATTGGTGCCGTTCCTGACCACGGCGGCTATTTTGATTTTTTCTGAAATTATCCCGAAAACAATTGGTGCGACAAATTGGCGTCTGCTCGCGCCGTTTACTATTCGTTGTCTTCAGGTGATTTTGGCCGTGCTTTCCCCCATCATCTGGGTCTGCCAGTTAACGACCCGTATTTTTAACAATGATAAAAATGCCAGTGTTTTTTCCCGGTCAGATTTTCTGGCCATGGCGCAGATCGGGTCTCAGGAAGGGGTGCTGGATGAAGCCGAAGGCAAATTCATTCATAACCTGATTCATTTCAAGAATTTTAAGGCACGCGATATCATGACCCCCCGTCCTGTGGTGGTATCGGCATCAGAAGATATGACCGTTCGCCAGTTTTACGACATGCAGGATGAATTGATTTTCTCTCGAATTCCCCTTCGGCAAGGACAAAGCGAGGATATTACGGGCTATGTTCTGAAAGACGAGGCCTTGGAATATCTGATTGACGGGGAGCAGAATAAAACATTAGGGCAATTGCGCCGGGATATTATTACGGTTCATGAAACCTATAATATTCTGAGGCTCTTTAATGATTTTATCGAAAAACGGGAACATATTGCCCTTGTTGTTGATGAATTCGGGGGAACATCTGGTGTTGTGACCATGGAAGATGTGATTGAAACCCTTTTAGGGGCGGAAATCGTCGACGAAACCGATAAGGCAATTGATATGCAGGAAGTGGCCAAACGTCGTTGGAAGAGCCGCGACAAAAAAGCCCGATTCGTCGAAGCCAGCCAGAATGCCAAGACCACGCAGGGGTCATAGACACGTCTTGGGCTTTGGGGTAACATCATGAGACTATTCGTATTTCCTTTTTTAAAGGTCTCCCCATGAAATATGCCCTCGTTGCCCTGTCCTTGACGTCTTTGATATTTTTGTCCGCCTGCGCCAGCATCATGGAAGGGTCACAGCAGGAAATCACCCTAAAAACACCCGGTGAAGGCAATGTGGTGTGTTATCTGGATAATGGAACTTTGTCCTATAAACTCGTGTCAGGTGATACGAAACTGGTGACAAAAAATTACAAGGATATGCAAGCAACCTGTTACGCCCCCGGGAACCGCCAAAAAACGTTTGTTGTTCCTTGGATTATTGAGCCTTGGACAGCTGGTAATATCGTAAACGGCGTTGTTCCCGGGGTCACATATGATGTCCTAACAAAAAGCGTTTACGCCTATCCTGATATTGTCACCGTTGATTTCAGTGACGTGATGGCAAGTGCCAATCCTTTGCCGGACTATTCAAAATATCCGGTGGGGGGAATTGAAGGATATCAGGCGGGATTTCCAACTCTTCCCTCCGAAGTCGGACGCGAGACACATCCCTTAAGAAAAAAAGAATCATCCGAAATGATGGGTCAATCTAATCCTTTCGGATCTTCTTCGGATGTCACGATATATCCGGCGGAAAATTTTGCTGGCGGTTCTGCATATAACCCTGCCAGCGAAGATAAATAATTTTCTTCAGATGACGCGCCGTTATTTCTTCTGCGGCATTGGGGGAAGCGGCATGTTTCCTCTGGCGCTTATTTTAAAAGCGCGTGGTGCCATTGTCTCTGGCTCAGACCGCTCGTACGACCAAGGCAAAATACCTGATAAGTTCAGCTGGATGATATCCCAAGGCATAACCCTTTATCCTCAGGATGGTTCGGGGGTTGATGGCGCGGATGTGTTGATTGTATCAACGGCGATAGAACCTACAATCCCGGATGTTCAGAGAGCCTTGGCGTTGGCCGTCCCCATCCAAACCCGGGCGGAATTATTATCTATTTTGTTTAATGATTCGTCTGTGCGCATTGCCGTGGCCGGCACCAGTGGTAAATCCACTGTCACAGGTATGATTGGCGTGATGCTCAAAAAGTTAGGATATGACCCAACGGTGATGAACGGGGCTATTTTTCGAAACGAGATCAGCCAAAACCCTTATGCCACGGCCATGACCGGGCAGGGCGATATTTTTGTAACAGAATCTGATGAGAGTGATGGGTCTATTGCTCTCTACCGGCCGACGATTGGCGTGCTGACGAATATCTCGCTAGATCACAAGCCCTTGTCAGAGTTGATGGAAATTTTTGAAACTTACATCAATCAATGCAATCAGGCGGTAATGAATGTGGATAATATCCACGTCTCGCGGCTGGCTGGGGCGCGGGTGGGGCAGTGCCTGACTTTTTCTTTGCGCAATACATTGGCGGATATTTATGCCTATGGGATACGCGTCAAGCCGGATGGTCTATCCTGCCGGGTGACAGTGCGTGGTGCCGATATTCCTTTACAACTGGCAGTGCCCGGCCTGCATAATTTATCCAACGCGCTCGCAGCGATCGGTGTGGGGGTTGCACTGGGAATTGATTTAGAAAAAATATGCCATACGCTTTCTATGTTTCAGGGGGTAAAACGCCGGCTTGAGGTGATTGGCACATCCCAGAATATAACCGTGATTGATGATTTTGCGCATAACCCCGATAAAATTATTGCGACGCTTCTGACATTAAAAGAATTCCCGGGAAGGATTCACATCTTCTTTCAACCCCATGGCTATGGCTTTTTAAAGCTGATGGCACGAGAGGTTGCACAGGCATTCGCGGATCACCTGAATTCTTCTGACCATGTTTTTTTGGTAGAACCTTTTTACGCGGGCGGCACGGTGGATCGCCACGTGACCTCGGCGCATCTTCAGGAGATGATGAAGGGGCTGGGCGTGAATGCGCATCTTTGTTTAGATCGCGCAGATGTCCTTCAGCAGATTATGGCAGAGATTATGCCGGGTGACCGAATTGTGGTCATGGGCGCACGCGATGACACACTCTCACTTTTTGCGCAGGACATCTTAAAACAGATCGCTTAAGAAAATACGGCCAGAATAACTATTCCGGCGGCAATCCTGTACCAGGCAAAGGGCGTAAATCCATATTTACTGATGAAAGACAGTACAAACCGGATCACGAGAGAGGCCGTGATAAACGCAGACACAAAACCCGCCAGCAATAATTCCGGATGTTCGTACGTCATTAAAGTATTGATGTTTTTATACCCATCATAAGCCACCGCCAGACACATGACAGGGATTGCCAGAAAGAACGAAAATTCTGCCGCCACAGGCCGGGCAAATCCCAGACCCAAGGCCCCCATAATGGTGGCGCCTGACCGTGATACGCCAGGAATCAAGGCGATACTTTGGAAACACCCGACCCAAAACGCTGTCTTCAGTGGAATTTTCTGAACATGATCAATACGAATATTTTTTAAACGTTTGTCCAAAATTAAAATAATCATTCCGCCAATGATCAAGGCACAGGCAATGACCTGTGGGTTGTATAGATTTTCCTTGATCCAGTCACGACCCAGAAATCCTACAATCAGTGCGGGAATGGTGCCGAGCACCAGCAGGAACACAAAATGGAGCGATTCCGGTTCATGCCAGCAATGGGTGGCCGTGTGCCATAGTTTCTGGCGATAGTGATATATCACCGCCATGATCGCCCCTAGCTGGATAAAAATTTCAAAAAAATGACCCGGCGGGGCAGGGAAGTTTAAACCCTCGACCAACACAACCAAATGCGCCGTTGAGGATACGGGAATAAATTCCGTCAATCCTTCAACGACCCCCAAAAATAATGCCATCAACAAATCAATCATGGGCATCATTATATATAAAAAAACCGCCCGAAGGCGGTTTCTTTTTTTGGGTATTTATATTTATGCCGCCATTTTTTTAACGACAGACTGAATGAGGTTGCCCACGGCCTGATTATCAATCGCGCCATTGGGCGTGAGTTGATCCACGAGGTTAGGCAGAATTTGCGCCAACATCGAAGATGCCTGATCTGGCTTCAATCCCGCAGATTGTGCAATCTGTTGAACCATGTTCATGCCAAGCCCTTGCTCAATCTGCTGGGCATTGACTTGCGCATTCTGGCCGGTACCAACCCATGTTTTGGCGATATCACCCAGACCATTTTTTTCAAAGTTTGACACTATCTGGCTCAACCCTTGTGCGGCGCCGCCTTGTTGTGTCATCGCCGAGATCACGGCGTTGATAAGTGCGGCTTGTGTTCCCCCGCGTCCGGTCAGAAAGCTAGAGAGTATACCTTGGATCAGATTTTTCATTAATCCGTTCATGGTCTATCCTTTCACGGATTAGCGTTGATATTTATCGTACATGCGGCCCCAGTTACCAGTCTGGCCTTTTGCTTCAACATCTGAAGAAGTCGGTGCGGATTCTTTTACGACAGCTGATTTTTCCGATGCTTTTGATTTAGCTTTGGCGGATGCATTTTCTGCCTTGGCTTTACCTGTGTTCATCTTGTCTTTGGCCTTGGCTTCTGTAGCTTTGGATTTTTCTTTGGCCTTAGACACTTCTTTTTTCATTTTTTCGGCTTCTTTACCTGCGGCTGGCTCGGCTTTCGCGGCGGCTTTTTCATCCGAAGCTTCAGCGGCTTCATCTTTCGCCATCATTTTTTTCAGTTTCGACATAAAGCTTTCTTTTTCGGCACCGGCATCTTCTGCGGCTGTCTTAACGGCTTTATCGGCTTTGGCCGCGGCGGCTTCTTCTTTGGCAAAACCCGTGGCAGGTGCCAACATCATCAGGGTTGCCAGAATTGTCATCATGTAAAATTTCATTTTTTTCTCCTTTAAAAAACTGTTGTTCAAATATTTAGTGTTTATGCCCACGGATGGCGGAGACGGAGGGATTCGAACCCTCGATACGGGCATAACCCCGTATAACGGTTTAGCAAACCGCCGCCTTCAGCCTCTCGGCCACGTCTCCGTATTTAAACCATGGATAAATATATTCTATGGAATATGCTCATCCACAACTTATGACCAAATATGAGTTACCAGCAACCTGTTGTCTAATCAAGTTAAATAGCGGCGCAGATAAGTTCCCCAGTCGGAAACTTCGGATAAGGGCGGGTAATCACCGATATGGGAGAGAGTCCAACCTGTTGGGCTGGCCGTATCCCGGGAGATGGCGGCGAAAACGAAAGCCTTGGTATCACGATAGGCATTCTCAACGCCGACATCAGTTTCCAGAAGAATGTTATGCGAAAAACTATCGATAATACGGACAATCGTATCCAGATCCCCAAATGTGTGATTACTTTTGACTTCGACCACATAGACAATGTGATTCAGGACAGCTGGGAGTTCAGCCAATTCTGCCGTGATATATTCATCATCCGTATCCCCTTCGCCGGTCTGGTCGTCCCCGCTGTGATAAATTTTACCAGTTTGGTCAATTGCATACTGGGCTTCGGCCGACACGTAATCCAAGAACGTCCCATCCTGCGCAAACATCAGGCATATGATATCCAGATCGTACTGTTGATTATTACCTTTCAGTTTATCAAGCAGACCGATTTTACCTCGACGTGGATCCCAGTTTAAGGTTGCCAGAACGCGCTGACGTTTCGCCAGCGTATGTTGAAGTGGGGTTTTTTCACCTTTTGCGGGGCCAAACGGCATGCAGATTAGTCCAGATAATTATCGTCTTTAAGTTTTTTCACAGACCCGAAATCCGTTTTGACCACCATGAAAAAACCCGTGACAACAAAGATAATCGTCAAAGTGAGCATGGCCTTTGCATAAATGTCCCACCCCAGAATGACAAACCATATTTCGGCGATAGTCATGGCGGCGCCGATGGCAACACAGGCAATCAAGATGAATAAAAGAGATTTGTGAATCATGTATTTTTCTCCCGCTGAAGAACCACTAAAAACGCTTCCCGGCTGAAGAACAATAACATGCGGCGTTCTTCACGCTCCATGGTTTTGACTTCCCATCCTTCTTGTCCGTTTTTATTTAAAAACTCAGAAAAGCGCACCGGATCAACCTTTGATCCGCCCAAAAAGAGCGAACCCAGCATATTTTCACGGTAAATGACGACTTTATATTCAAATGTTTTTGCCATTTTGAAAACATATCAAAAATAAAGGCGGGAGCATAGACCCCCGCCTTATGAAATTGACTGATCGTATCGTTTTATGGAGTAACAGTTTGAGCGTTGTCATTCGCCGGAGCCGTCTTTTCAGGCATAACTGAAGAGTGATGATTCTTGATCAACCACTTATCCTTCATCTTTTCATAGACATATGTGTAACGTGCCTGCACTTTCTCCGGCTTTCCGTCTTTGACTAAAGTAAATGTATAAACGCCGGAGTTAATGGCGGAGTTATCATCAAGTATCTGAATATTCTCTTCGTCAATCACACCTTGAGGCTTCAGTTTTAAAAAGACATCGAAATAAGCCTTGATCTCATCCGGTGTTGTTCTGACGTCATTGGATACGGTCGGCAGGAGTACACCATCAGGTGCGTAAAGCGAGGTGACTGTCTGTGAATCTCCGGTCGCGAGAGCTTTGTTCCATTCCGAAAAAAGCGCAGAAATCTCATTTTTTGTGGGGGGGGGTGGCATGTGCCGAAAGCGAGGGCAGGGCACATAAAGCAAATAAAACGGCAGAGGCAACTAAATTAAGATATTTTTTCATGTTTAGATCCTGTCAGTTCGGGTTTAAAAAAACGCAGTACTTTCAGGCGACCTTAGTATGGATAGATTGTGACAAAAATTTGTCTATAAAGTACAAAATACAGAAATATTATTTCAACTTATCTTTCAAAATCTGGTTCACGATTTCGGGGTTGGCTTTGCCGCCTGTTTCTTTCATCACTTGCCCCACGAAGAAACCAAACAGTTTATCCTTACCGCCCCGATAGGCGGTTACATTATCCGGGTTGGCGGCAATCACCTGATCTACCGTTTTTTCAATCGCGCCAATATCCGTGACTTGTTTCAAACCTTTTTCGTCAACAATTTTTGCGGCGTCTTTGGAAGTTGCGTACATTTCTGCGAACACATCCTTGGCGATTTTTCCAGAGATAGTGTTATCAGATATCAGGTCAATCAACCCCCCAAGTTGCGCGGCGGTGATCGGGCTTTGATCCAGTGTTTTTCCATCTTTGTTTAAAACGCCCAGCAATTCGTTTAAAACCCAGTTGGCCACCATTTTGGCATCGCGGCCTTTGGCAACAGATTCAAAAAAATCGGCGCGGATACGCTCGGCAATCAGAACGCCTGAATCATACGCCCCCAGCCCGTAATCCTGCATAAAACGGTATTTCTTTTGATCAGGAAGTTCAGGCAAGGTTTGTTTGATACTAGCAATCCACGCATTATCCAGCACCAGAGGCAAAAGATCAGGATCCGGGAAATACCGGTAATCATGCGCATCCTCCTTGGAACGCATAGAGCGTGTTTCGCCTTTGGCTGGATCCCATAGCCGTGTTTCTTGGTGGATCGTGCCGCCGTCTTCAATAATGTCCACCTGCCGGCGGGATTCATAATCAATGGCCATCTGAACGGCCTTGACTGAATTCACATTCTTGATTTCACAGCGTGTGCCAAGGGCGCCGCCCGGTTTGCGAACCGAGACGTTGACATCGGCGCGCATTGATCCTTCTTCCATATTCCCATCACACGTGCCCAGGTACCGTAAGATCATACGAAGTTTAGAGAGATAAGCCGCCGCTTCTTCGGCACCTCTTAAATCCGGCTCCGAGACAATCTCCATCAACGCACACCCAGATCGGTTGAGATCAACAAAAGATTTCGTTGGATGTTGGTCGTGCAAAGATTTCCCAGCATCCTGTTCCAAATGGAGGCGCGTAATCCCAATTTCTTTGACGTCGCCGTGTGGCAGATCAATTTCAATCTTACCCTTTCCGACGATAGGGTGAAGATATTGTGATATTTGATACCCTTGAGGTAAGTCTGGATAAAAGTAATTTTTGCGTTCGAAGACGGATGTCGTGTGAATTTCGGCATTGAGCCCCAAACCCGTCCGCACGGCCTGTTCCACGCAATAGGCGTTCAAGGTCGGGAGCATACCCGGCATGGCGGCATCCACCATGGAGACTTGTGAATTTGGTTCGGCGCCAAAAACAGCGGAGGCTCCGGAAAAAAGTTTTGTGTTGGCCGTCACCTGTGCATGAACTTCCATGCCGATGACAATTTCCCAATCACCCGTTCTGCCTTTGATTACTTGTGCCATAACACCCTCAATTTAAAACTATAGAGAATGTAACGATTTTACTGGGCGCAGGCAACTAATCTGCGTTGGGCGAACAGTTGAAATTCAGGATCAGATGTTAAGGCCACCATGGGATCTTCCGCCGTTGGGTTACGTGCTAAAATCCCTTTAAAGACCTCTTGCGCATTTTTCTTTAAGTATTCCCCCATTTCGTTGGCAAGGCAGGTACAGAGTTGTTGGGGGACTTCTCTGAATTTGGCCGTTTCGGGGTTATTCACACAAGTATTATAATAATGTTCACGCGCCGGATATTCAATGCAAGGGGCATAAACATCAATCAACATGCGGTTAAACACAAACCGGGCGTTATCATCCTTTTTGGCCATGGCTTGGATATCTTCAACCGAAAAAGACTCCATCATTTTACTGGCGGTACAGGCGCACATCAGTTGATGGCTTTGGGCGCTCATGCCGGGCACAGGTTTTGATGAACAGGTCTGGTAATATTGATTGGCCATTTGTTTTGAAACAGGCGTTCGGGCGTCGGCGTGGCTTGCCCCCAGCATGACCAAAACCACCATCACAGCAAACCGGCCAAAAATCATCATCGGATAAAACCTTTCTGTCGCCTTTAGTATATAACACAAGGCCACTAGGCCGCCATTTTGGCACCCAGCATCCCCGGAAGGGCGCGAAAATCTGCCGCGATTTCTAGCCCCCGCGCCGCCCGAAGTACCGTTTCTTCATCCCACGGACGGCCAATAATCTGAAGCCCGAGCGGAAGGCCTTCAGCGTTCAGCATCGCCGGCACACACATGCCCGGGAGCCCGGCGAGGTTGAGTGAGATGGTGAAAATATCTTCCAGATACATTTTAATGGGGTCATCTTCATTTTGACCCACCGGAAACGCCGCAGACGGCGTGATGGGGGTCAGCAACACATCGCATTTTTCAAAGGCCTTCATATAATCATCGCGTATCAGACGGCGGAGTTTTTGTGCCTTAAGGTAATACGCGTCATAATACCCGGCGGACAGAGCATAGGTACCCACCATAATGCGGCGTTTGACCTCGTCCTGAAAGCCATGCGCGCGGGTGAGTTCATATGTCTCTTTTAAATCCTTACCTTCGACCCGGTGGCCATAACGGACACCATCATATCGCGCTAGATTGGATGAGGCCTCACACGGCGCCAGAATATAATAAGCTGGAAGCGCATATTTTACGTGGGGCAGGGAGATATCAACAATCTCAGCGCCTTGATCTTTCAGCCACTGCGTGCCCTTGTGCCAGCTTTCATCAATTTCTTTTGGCATGCCCTCAACGCGATATTCTTTGGGGATTCCGACTTTTAATCCTTTGACGTTGCCGCCTTGAATTCCGGCGACAAAATCCGGGACGGGCTTGTTGGCACTGGTGCTGTCTTTGGGGTCGTATCCTGAGATAGATTTTAACATCAGCGCGCAATCTTCGACTGTGCGGGCGAAAACACCCGCTTGATCGAGTGAGGACGCGTACGCAATCACCCCAAACCGGGAACACCGTCCATAGGTAGGCTTAATGCCACTGATCCCACAAAAGGCCGCAGGTTGGCGAATAGATCCGCCTGTGTCTGTCCCGAGAGCCCCCGGTGCCATGCGAGCGGCAACAACCGCCGAAGACCCGCCGGAGGATCCACCCGGCACCAATTTCACATCCGGGGATTTGGTGCTTCGCCATGGGTTAAAGGTCTGACCAAAAGCCGAACTGCCAGTCGTTGATCCCATGCCAAAAGAATCAAGATTGACCTTGCCCAGCATCACCGCGCCTTCGGCAAAAATTTTGGATGTGACGGTAGATTCATATTCTGGCACGAATTGATCCAGAATGCGGCTGGCGGCGGTGGTTCTGACCCCTTGCGTACAAAACAAATCTTTGATGGCAATCGGGATGCCATCCAAAAGACCGGTTTGTCCCTTGGCTCTGCGGGCATCACTTTCGGCAGCTTGGCGTAAGGCGATGTCTGGCGTTTCGGTAATGTAACAATTCAAGTCTCGGTTTTGTTCTGTGGCCTCAATATGTGCCCGTGTATATTCTACAGCCGAGAATTCTTTTTTGGAGAGACCCGCCAGAGCTTCGGTGATGGACAGATGCGTGAGTGATTTTTGAGTCATCGTCTTTTACTCCACAACCTTCGGCACAACAAAAAAACCTTCGGTGGATTCCGGGGCGTTCGCTAGAATTTTTTGTTGAAGGTCGCCATCCGTTAAGGTGTCCGCACGAAGCGTCAGCGCGATATCTACCACATTCGACAAAGGCTCAACACCGTCCGTGTTCACTTCGGAAAGTTGCTCGACGAATTTAAGTATGTTTTCCAGCTTTGGCCGATAGGATTCCAGTTCCTGATCTGACATGCTTAAACGGGCAAGAGAGGCGACTTTTTTAACGGTTTTTGTATCCATGACACGCAAGGTACAAGCGAGGGCTAGGGGGATGCAAGAAATTATTGTTGTCATGCCCCATCCTCAGCCTGTACCTATGCGGTATGCCTGTTGGGCTTTTAAAAGATATCTATTCCTCCCGCCCCTATCCCGCCCGGTTGATGGGGATAGATTTTGGCACAAAAACAATTGGCCTTGCGATCAGCAATGCCGATCAGACGATTGCAACACCCCTTCAGACCATATCCCGAACAAAAATAAAAAGTGACATGCAGGTATTGGGAAATTTGGCAAAATCATACGAAGTGGGGGGGTATGTTTTTGGCTGGCCGCTTCATATGGATGGAAGCCGGGGGGCGTCCTGTGACCGGGTGATGTCATTTATCGACGAGATGTCAAAATATCCACAGGAATTGGGGATAAATCCGGGGATGGATATGTGGATTGCCTTATGGGATGAACGTCTATCTACCTCGGCCGTGGATGATTTTTTAATCCATACCGCCGATATTTCCCGCAAACGCCGCCGGGATGTCGTGGACAAACTGGCGGCTCAGCACATTCTTCAAGGGGCTTTGGATTCTTTTTAAAGCTCTAAGCTCGCCAAAGTCCCTTTGGGCAAGGCATATTCTTTTTTTAGTTTATCAATCGTGGGGCGAAGTTTTTTTCCGATAACCGTATCGGAATCCATTGAGGATGCCTGCGGATCGGTTAAGAGATGCCGGGAAGCGATTTTAAAGCCGTCCAGAATGTCTTCAATCTCTTGAAGGTGGGGGGAGTCATAATTAACATCCAGTTCAAATATTTTATCAGGGGTGGCAAGGGTAACCGTGTCCAGGTGCCAATCCCCCTCATAAACATCATGCTTTGGCTGTTTGAATATAATAAAAATACGTAATTGAGCCCCCCGATATATGAAAGAAAATATCTGGGGAGACGCTTCATTATACAACATGAGCTGGCTTGCCGGGTGGCCATTGGCTTTAAGAGCATCGGAGCCGGGAAAAATAAGGCTGCTTCCGGGTTGATGTTCTGAACAAAAATCCTTTAAGCCCAAAAGGTCGATAAAGGGGTCAAGGGTAGGGTGATGAAACGCGGGGGTCTCTGTCAGGCAATAGTTAGGATCGGCCGTGTACCAAACGGATTGCGCCGCCGTGCGCTTATACCCTGTTACGCCTTGGATAGTTTTTTCCCAGAATATTTTTAGTCGGAGACGCGCTTCATCTAACATGAAGGCAATTTATAAATATAAATTTAGATTATGTCAAAAATATTAAAGGCTACCAAACCGCATCAGGTCATAGCCATTTTCGGACATCCATTGCTTGCCGAATTCATAATCCCAGCAGAGATTTTCACATGTGCGCCAGAAATTATCCGAGTGATCCATGTGCATAAGATGGGCAACTTCGTGCGCCACAACATAATCCATTGCTTTAGCTGGAGCGAATATCAGTCTGTAACTAAATGAAATATCGCCGTCTTCTGAACAGCTTCCCCACCGACTTTTGGTATCCTTGACCTGAATGCTTTGAATACGGCGGCGAAGCAGGGTGGCCTTTTCAGCCGCCAGCTCCTCGATCCGCTTCTTGGCTTCGTCCATCAGGAATCTACGAATGCGCGGGGCAGGGTCCGTTTTGTTGGTGAGAACCAGAATTTCCTCTTTTTTCAACTGGATATCGGTATATTTTAAAGCAGAATTGTAAAGCACAACAATGCGGCGATTTCGGCCAAACACCGGGATC
>CAZZGO010000034.1:0-13534 GCA_964654245.1 uncultured Pseudobdellovibrionaceae bacterium
AGTTGTTTTCATCAATTCTTCTTTATGAGCGTCGTCCTGTGCATAGGCACTCAGGTTTCCAGCTGTAAGACGGTAGAGCGGCGGCTGGGCGAGATACAGGTGTCCTTTTTCAATCAAAGGTTTCATCTGGGTATAAAAAAACGTTACCAGAAGCGAGGCAATATGCGCCCCGTCCACATCGGCATCTGTCATGATAATAATACGCTCATACCGGAGTTTTGCGATATCAAAATCCTTACCTGCTCCACACCCCATGGCTAGGATTAAATCCTGAATTTCCTGATTGGCGCGAATTTTATCACCTGTGGCACTCACCACGTTCAGAATTTTACCACGCAAGGGCAAAATGGCCTGTGTTTCCCGGTTTCTACCTTGTTTGGCGGAACCGCCCGCGGAATCCCCCTCGACCAAAAATAATTCCGTATCTTCGGCTTCTTGCCGGGCGCAATCGGCCAGCTTACCGGGCAAGCGTAATTTACGCGTGGCGGTTTTTCGAGCCATGGCTTTATCGTCACGACGCCGGACGCGCTCTTCAGCCTTTAAAATTAATTCATCCAGCAAGATACGGCTGGCGGCCGTATCGGCGGAAAGCCAATGATCAAAACGATCTTTGATCACGGTCTCCACCCATTTCGTCGCCTCAGGGGAGGTCAATTTTTCTTTCGTCTGTCCTTGGAATTGCGGATCCCGAATAAAAACCGATAACATCGCCCCCATACCGCCGGTGATGTCATCCGGTGTCACCATCGAAATTTTCTTAAGGCCCATCATCTCCCCGTATGATTTGATGGATCGTGACAAGGCGGAGCGCAAACCCTGTTCATGTGTGCCGCCTTGCGGTGTGGGAATGGTATTACAATAGGAATGAATAAACCCATCTTCGCGTTCTATCCATGTCAGGGCAAATTCAACGCGGCCTGATTTGTCCGGTAGGTCGGCCAGCCCATGAAAAGGCTTGGGCACCAGGACGTCGCTGTCCTTAAGGGTTGTTTGCAGGTAATCCAGAAGTCCGTTCGGGAAATGGAAAACAGCTTCGGCGGGTACAGCCCCATCCTTCACCCATTCCGGGTCACATGACCATCTGATTTCAACACCACGAAACAAATACGCCTTGGAACGTGCGAGTTGTAAAAGCCACGCCGGCTTGAATTTTGATTTTGCGCCGAAAATATCCGGATCGGGATGAAAACACACCACCGTCCCGCGCCGATTATGTACCGCCCCTAATTTCTGAAGCTTAGAGGTGGGCACGCCGCGCGAAAAGCTTTGTTTATAAAGTTGCTTATCCCTGGCAACTTCCACCCACATCATATCCGACAGCGCATTGACCACGGAACTCCCGACCCCGTGAAGCCCGCCCGAGGTTTCATAGGCTTTGCCGCTGAATTTACCGCCGGAATGAAGGGTAGTCAAAATAACTTCGAGTGCGGATTTTCCTGGAAATTTCGGGTGTTCATCGACCGGAATCCCCCGGCCATTATCCCCGATTTCAACAGATCCATCGCCCAAAAGACGTAAGGTGATTTTATCGGCATGGCCGGCCACGGCCTCGTCCATCGCGTTGTCAAGAATTTCAGACGCCAGATGATGCATGGCGCGTTCATCCGTACCCCCGATATACATGCCCGGGCGTTTACGGACAGGTTCTAATCCTTCCAGAACCTCAATATCCTGCGCGCCATAACTCTCTGACTTCATGGCGGTGTTTCCTTTGCTGATGCTTTCGGGCATGGGATAACTTTTTTATTTCAGAATTGTGGCCAAAACAGGGTACAATTCATAGCCAATGTTTGGCCATTTGAAAACCGCAAAAAACCTTTATTTCTGTGTTTTCCTACGTCTGACGCGGGTAAATTTCCCTTAAGAGCTTATTTTTAATACAATAAGGATGTGATGATGAATGTTTGTATGTCACTGTTGTTGATGATCGGCCTGCTTGGGGCGGCGCCGGCTGTGGCGAAGGGGATTGATTTAAAGGGGATCGAGCCGCTTCAGCCCGTTGAATATATGCCCGAGGCAGAGTTTTTGGACAAAACCAAAAAGACGGATGAAACGCCGTTTGGTGATCTCTATTTAGAATATAAAATGCGTCTGCCGCGGGATTGGACGCGCACCGTCGATCCCCCCAAAGCCACGCCGGATGCCACCATGAAACGGATGAGCGACCGGGTATTGGGTGTTATCGGCGAATATATCAGCCCTCCTACTTTTGAAAGCCGGAGTTATATTTCTATCGAGGCCCTTGAGCTGGATCACGAAATCAATGCCCGAAACTGGTTCGTTAATTTTATTTTGTCTGAAGGATATGCCCCGACAGCCATGACGGAAGTGTCAGAGCAGGAAGTTCAAGCTATTTATGTTGATGTTCAAGGCGACACCAGTTTTATTGTCAGACTAAAGGCCATCGTCAACGGCCCGCGCGTTGTCTTATTCCGATATTATATGCCGCAGGAAAATGTGCCCACGGAACGCGTGATGCAGGCACAAGTGGTGAAATCTTTCCATCTGGTTAATCCGGAAACGGCCACCATTGAAAGCCGCAAGACTTTTGCTTTTCTCGATCAGTCTTTTTTTGATTACCCGGCATCATGGACGGCGGAATCCCCTCGCCTTCGGTCGATTGACCGCATGCGTGCCCAGCTTTACACAGGCGTACGGCGTAACGCGCCGGATGGCCAAGTCACCATTCACACCATCTCCAGATTGCTGGACACCACCCTGGCGGACGAAGTCAAAGCCTATCGTCAGAAATTGAAAATCCCCGGGTTCACTTTGGGGCAGATGATTGAAAAAATTCAATACAGTAATACAGATCCCAGCATGGAATTTTCGGCCACCGAAGTGTATCGCCTGGAACCTGAAGACACCAAGATGCGGGGATATGAGCTGGCAATTTCCGTGATGAAGGGATCAGAGTATTTTTATATCATGACGTTGATCACCCATGCGCGGGAAGAAGATTTTTATCAATGGGCACGTAACATGCGCGCATTTCGGATCATGGCAGAAACCATGCGCCGGTTTAATGATGGCGGGGATGATGACCGCCCCGAAGCACCGGACACGCCGCCCCCCGCCGCGCCGCGTACCGCGCCATAAAAGCCAGCCATAAAAAAACCGGCCATCAGGCCGGTTTTTAATGCATTTAAGCCACATTAACCCGAGTAATACATCTGGAATTCCAGCGGATGCGGCATGGTTTCAAAGGCTTCGACTTCTTCCATCTTGAGGTCGATATACGCTTCCAGCATCTCACGGGAAAAGACATTGCCTTTCAGCAGGAAGTCATGATCCCGGCTTAAGTTTTCTAAGGCCTCGCGCAAGCTTCCGCAGACGGTGGGTACTTTGGCCAGTTCTTCAGGTGGCAATTCATACAGGTTCTTATCCATCGCTTCGCCGGGGTGGATTTTATTTTGAACCCCATCCAGACCTGCCATCAACATGGCCGAGAACGCCAGATAGGGGTTCGCCAGCGGATCGGGGAACCGCACTTCCACCCGCTTGCCCTTGGGGGATTTCACATACGGAATACGGCAGGAAGCTGAGCGGTTACGTGAGGAGTAGGCCAGTAGAACCGGTGCTTCGTACCCCGGTACCAGACGTTTATAGCTGTTGGTTGTGGGGTTCGTGAACGCGTTCAAGGCCTTGGCATGTTTGATAATCCCGCCAATGTAATGAAGGGCCATATCGGACAGACCCGCATAGCCATCGCCCGCGAACAAAGGCTTGCCACCTTTCCAGAGCGATTGGTGACAATGCATCCCTGAACCGTTATCGCCAAAGATAGGTTTAGGCATGAAGGTGACGGTTTTGCCGTAGATATGAGCCACATTATGCACACCGTATTTATAAAGTTGCATATTGTCCCCGCACGCCACCAGCGTTGAGAACAAAATCCCAAGTTCGTGTTGGGCTGTGGCCACTTCGTGGTGATGTTTTTCCACCGGTACGCCCATCGCGGCCAGCACGGTCAACATTTCCGCCCGCAGGTCAGAGGCACTGTCCACCGGGCTTTCGGGGAAGTATCCGCCTTTCACGCGTGGGCGGTGTCCCATGTTGCCTTCGGGATAGTCGCGGTTGGTGTTATGCGGGGCTTCGATGGAGTCCAGCTTGTAGGAAACTTCATGGCTGTCGATGCGGAATTTCACATCATCGAAAATGAAGAATTCTGCCTCAGGACCGAAATAGGCCGTGTCGGCAATTCCCAACGTCTGCATGTATTTTTCGGCGGCCATGGCAATGGCGCGCGGGCAACGATCATAAGGCTTGCCGGTATCCGGCTCCACCACATAACAAAACACTTTGAGCGTTGGTTGGGCGGCAAACGGGTCGATGAAACAGCGCGACCAGTCCGGCACCAGATGCATGTCAGATTTATCAATGCTTTTCCATCCGGCAATCGATGATCCGTCGATCATGATGCCTTCTTCGAACAACCCTTTATCCAGCGTGCTGATATGTTGGTCCGTGTGCTGAAGTTTTCCCTTGGTGTCGGTAAATTCAAACCCGACATATTGAAGATCATGGTCTTTTTTTACTTTTTCAAAATCGGCAAAGCTTTTAATCGAAATCAACTTATCGGACATGAGATCTCCTTAGGATCGGGTTGGGTTGACATAACCTATAACAAAACCGCATACCTGCTATGCGGCTCAAGACGGGGTAAGGAAATAGCACCAAAAAAAAAGCCCGTAAAGGCTTTTTGCGCTCGATTTGAAAACCATACAACAAAGAACCGCCCCGATGCCAGAAACATGCGGGGCGGCTATACTGTGACATTTCCGGGGATGATCCCTGAAATGTTATATCCTGTTGTTTTAATTAATTGAAAACGGACGAAAGCCGACAAAAAGGTCGATGGCTTTACCCACTTCAGCGGATTTCCAAGCCGAGTAGGCAATCGTGCCTAAATACATCCCGCCATTTACCGCCAGTACCAAGATCATCAGTGTTAGCATGTTCGTGTCTCCCCACACTTCGTTGTTATTCGATGTAGATATAATTACCATAAAACAGGATAGGGTCAAGCAAAAAACGAAAAAAATTCAATAAAAACAATAACTTAAAAAAAATATAAGAGAAAGTTTGTGTTTTCATAAGATCAAGATAAGAATCTAACCCTTAGCCCTATCGTTTGCGCAACTTTATATAGGTTCAGGCATAAAATATCGTCTAATCCCTTGATATATGAAGATGATTACGTGCGGTTGTCATTTTATATCAGATCATCTTAACTTTATATCTTCAATCAAATCAGCTGGTTATCTCCGGTCTTCGCGGTAGGCGAAGACATCCCAACCTCTTGAGCGCGCGTCAAGGAACAAAATCACGCCGACACCGATTTTTCTGTGTATCAAATGATGCTCTGCGAGATGGGGTGATTGTGTCCCATATATTCCCATGCTATCCCATAAAAGACCATATTGTGGGTCTGAAACACCACTTTGTGGTCTGTGAACCCTGAGTGGGAAGAACATAACGGCGCGTTTCGTATTGATGAATGGGTACTGAGTGAAAAAGCGGAGAGAAAACCAGCAGGTACAATGAATATTTTTACCTCCACGCATGTTGTCAAAGTTGATGCCAAGGGACGTGCCTGCGTGCCGGCGCCTTTTCGCACGGCGTTGTCATCTGACCCGTTTGCCGGGTTTGTGGGGATCCGGTCACATTATCTGCCGGCAATCGAAGGGTATCCTTCGGCGCGAATGGAAATGATCAGCCGCCAATTTGATTTAGGACATCAAATATTTTCCGAAGATTATGACGACCTCGCGACGGCCATATTCGGGGGTGCCATCAGCATGCCGATGGATGAAACAGGCCGCATCGTCATCCCGCGTGAATTATTGGCGTTTGCGAACATCAAAGACAAAGCGGCCTTTATGGGCATGGGGCCTAAATTTCAGATATGGAATGCCGATGACCTTGAATCACGTTTGATCCAGGCGCGCGATATCGCCAAAAAGAAAAGCCTGATGGTGCCCTGGAGCCGGTCATGACCCAGAACGCCCCCCCGAGATCAGGCATCACCCGCACATTTTCCGGTTATGTTACCGGAGGTTCTGTCGGCCTTGAAACCACAGGATGGTAAAGTTTATGTGGATGGAACATTCGGCGCGGGGGGATATACGCGCGGGATATTAAACGCGGCTGAATGTACCGTGATTGCCATTGACCGCGACCCCAGTGCGACACAACGCGCCCAAGATTTAAAAGCAGAATTCGGCGATCGTTTTATATTTGTGCCCGGACAGTTTGGGGATGTTATTCGGATCATCCAAGACGCCGGGTTTCAGCATGTCGATGGTTTTGTGCTGGATATCGGGGTGTCGTCGATGCAGATTGACGATCCATCCCGCGGCTTTTCATTTCGGTTTGAGGGCCCCTTGGATATGCGCATGGGGGATACGGGCGAAAGCGCACAGGATATTGTCAATACCTATGCCGAAGAGGATATCGCGAACATCATCTATCGTTACGGTGAAGAGCGTCAATCTCGCCGGATCGCCCGCCGCATTGTTGAAGCGCGTGCCAAAAACCCGTTGACCACCACGTCGGCATTAGCCGATGTCATTCGGTCTGCCATCCCGCGTGCGCCGCAAGATAAAATTGATCCCGCCACGCGCACCTTTCAGGCACTCCGGATTGCGGTCAATGATGAACTGGGTGAATTGTCGCGCGCGCTTCACGCCTCTGAAATTATTCTTATCCCCTCTGGCCGTCTGGTGGTGGTGTCCTTCCATTCACTCGAAGACGGTATCGTCAAATCCTTCCTGTATGAACGTTCCGGCAAAGTGCCGGCATCGTCCCGCCATGTGCCGTCTGCACCTATCTCCACTCTTCCTTCGTTTACCTTGCCCTTCCGCAAACCGATCGAGGCGTCCGCCCTTGAAATCGATCGTAATCCCCGCTCTCGCTCTGCCAAACTTCGTGCCGCCATCCGTACAGAACATCCTGCCCATCACACCGGGGGGCGCGCATGAAGATATTCCGGATTTCAAGTTTTCTATCGTTGGGCGTGGCGGGTGTTCTGGCGGGGCTTTTGTATTGGACGTCGCAATCCGTTCAACATGAAGAAACAATCTTGTTGCAATCCCAGCAAGCCATATCGTTCGAACAGGAAACGCTTCAGGTGCTGGGCACGGAATGGGATTACCTGACGCGGCCTCAGCGCTTAGAAGAACTCGCGCGGGAACGTTTGAACATGGTTCCCCCACATAGCGGGGAGGATATTCTGGACACTGTATCTGAATTACCGGATATGCCGCCTGCCGAAACCATATTTATTGAGCAGGCACAGCCTGCCCAGCCAGCGCCCGCCTCTCCCACCATTTCAAACGCCGAGCGTGAAAGCTTTGGTCAATTGATTGACCAGATCGGCGGCGAAGAGGTGACACCATGAAGCCGATTTCGCGCACAACGCTTCATATGACCGGCTCCAAACGCACCGCCCTTGATATGGCGCGGGGACGCATTGTCTTAATCAGCGCGATTTTTGTCATTTCCTTTATCATTGTGGCGGGGCGCGCGCTGGATGTGGCTGTGATTCAAGGCACATGGGGGCAAGGTCAAGATACGCGTACATCGCTTTTGGAACATAAAAACGACAAAGCCGCCCTTGTCCGTCATGATATTTTGGATAGAAACGGCGTGATCTTGGCGCGTTCTTTAAAAACGGCTTCGCTCTATGCTGACCCCAAAATCATTGCCCATCCTGAAACCGTCGCCAAAGATTTAACGGCCATCTTCAAGGATATGTCGTATGGGGATACGCTTAAGAAACTTCAGGAAGATAAGCGTTTTGTCTGGATTAAAAGAAACCTCACGCCAGATGAACAATATAAAATTTTATATCTGGGGCATCCGGGATTATCGTTTCAGGAAGAAGAACGCCGTGTCTATCCGCAAGGCGAACTGGCGGCGCATGTCGTGGGGATTACCAATGTAGATGGCGGCGGCCTTTCCGGGATTGAAGCCAGTTTCAACAAATATCTGGGACAAGGAAAATCACCGCTGGCGTTGACGCTCGATATGCGGCTTCAACATGTTCTGAAACGTGAGATTTCCTATGCCATGACAAAACACCGCGCCATTGGCGGGGCCGGGTTGATTATGGATGTGCGTAATGGGGAAATTCTGGCGGCGGTGTCTCTGCCGGATTTTGATCCGAATTTATCAGGCGACGTCAAAGATGTATCCCGGTTTAACCGGCTGACGCTGGGCGTTTATGAACCGGGTTCAACATTCAAGATGTTCACCACCGCCGCTTATTTGGAAAAACATAAAAACGGGATGGGCGATAAGTTCGATGCCACTCAGCCGCTGGTGTTCGGGCGATTTAAAATCAATGATTATCACGCCGAAGACCGGTTTATGAATGTGGCTGAAATTTTCATGCATTCATCCAATATCGGGTCTGCCTTGATGGGGCATGATGTCGGAACAAAAGATTTCAAGGATTTATTATCCGACTTAGGATTGATGACTGCGCCAGATATCGAGATCGCGGAAATCAGTGCCCCGTTAATCCCGCAAAATTGGGGTGATATCAATACGGCTACAGCCGCCTTTGGGCATGGGATTGCCGTTTCTCCGGTTCAATTGGTATCGGCGGCGGCGTCTGTGATCAATGGGGGGATCAAGGTCAAGCCAACCTTTATTTTAAACCGGGACATCGAAAGTAAACGCGGTATTCGTGTGGTATCCCCGGAAACAGCCCATCATATCCGGCAACTTATGCGGCTAGTGGTGACGGATGGTACAGGCTCCAAGGCCGATGTGGCCGGATATCATGTGGGGGGTAAAACAGGTACGGCCGAAAAAAATACGCGGGGCGGGTATGATAAAAACCGTCTGGTGTCATCGTTTCTAGGCGTGTTTCCGTCTGAATCTCCGCACTATGCGCTCTATATCATGATCGATGAGCCCAAGCCCACCAAGGACACCTATGGGTATGCGACAGGGGGATGGGTGGCCGCGCCTGCGGTACGCAAGACGATTGAATCCATGGTGGCCATTTTGGGCATGGAACCCCAAGAACCCAAAGATGATCTGAAAGGATCGCTGGCGCGCTATGTGCCGCCCAAGGAAAAAGCAAACGTTCAGAAGGTGTCTCATGAAACTGAGTAGCCTCATTCCCGGTACCTCTGCCGATATGAGTATCACGGGTCTCACCGCCGATAGCCGAGAAGTGCGCCCCGGATATCTCTTTGCCGCCTTACCGGGGAACAAGGAAGATGGTGATAAATATATTGATGATGCGATTGTGCATGGAGCTTCCGTCATTCTGGCGCGTCCCGGCACACACGCCCGTGAGGGTGTGATCATGATCACAAACGAACAGGTGCGTCGTCGTTTTGCGTTGGCCTGCGCGGCTTTTTATCAGCTTCAACCGGCGCATATAGCGGCTGTGACAGGGACGAGCGGTAAGACATCCGTGGTGTCGTTCACGCAACAGCTTTGGCATTTGTCGGGGGTGACGTCCTGTGCATCACTCGGCACGCTGGGGCTTCGGGGCCCGGGGATGATCCGCGCCGGGTCACTCACCACCCCGTCTTCAGAAAAACTGATGGCGGAGCTGGCGGATTTATCGTCGGCCGGGATTACACATCTGGCGATGGAAGCGTCAAGCCATGGTCTCGATCAGTATCGGCTGGATGGGGTGCGTATTCACGTGGCGGCCTTTACGAATTTATCCCGTGATCATCTGGATTATCACCCCACCATGGATGATTATTTCAAGGCTAAAACCCGTTTATTTACCGAACTTTTGATCACAGGCGGCACGGCGGTGATTATTGTGGATGATGAGTATGGCCAGCGACTGGCGGGCCTGTGTGCCGAGCGCAAGATCAAGACGATAACGGCTGGGTATAAAGGAAAAGATATTCAAGTCATCACCCGCACCGCCAGCCCCCATGGCCAGCGGATTGAGATGGTAGTGCGGGGTCAAAAAATACCTGTCATTTTGCCGCTGGTGGGGGAATTTCAGGTCATGAATGTGCTGACCGCACTGGGCATCTTAATGGCGGGCGGGGCAGACCCACTCAAGATGGTCGCGTATATGGAACAGCTCCGGGGTGTGGCCGGACGGCTTCAACTGGTGCCGGGGCATCCACGCCGGGCGGCGGTGTATGTGGATTACGCGCATAAGCCAGCCGCGCTTCAATCTGTTCTGCAGACACTTCGTCCCCATACCACCGGAAAATTATTCTGCGTGATCGGATGCGGCGGCGACAGAGATCCCGGCAAGCGCGAGATGATGGGAAAAATTGCCAGCGATCTGGCCGACATGACGGTTATCACGGATGATAATCCCCGCACCGAAGATCCGGCTAAAATCAGATCGGCCATGTTATCCGGCGTGACTCAGCCGGGCAAAGTTAAAGAAATTCCATCCCGTCAGGACGCCATTATCTGGGCTGTGGGTCAGATCGATGCGGGCGATGTGCTGGTGATTGCCGGCAAAGGACACGAACAAGGACAGATCATCGGCGAAAAAGTTTTTCCGTTTGATGATGTCACCGAAGCAAAAAAAGCCATGGAGAACGTAAACATATGAACCTTTCAATACATCATCCTCTTTGGACACAGGCCGACGCGGTGAAAGCCACAGGCGGCGTGTGTTCCGGTACATGGCAGGCCTATGGGGTGTCGATCGATAGCCGAACAGTCAAGCCGGGCGATGTGTTTATTGCCATTCGCGGTGATAAGTCCGATGGCCATACCTATGTGCAGGATGCCTTGAGCAAAGGCGCGGTCTGCGCGGTCGTGGATCAGGATATGCCGCAGGTAGATGCCCAGAAACTTTTAAAGGTCACAGATACGCTAAAAGCCCTTGAGGATATGGGACGATATGCGCGGGGACGTACGGGTGCCAAAATTATCGGTATCACGGGCAGTGTGGGAAAAACCGGTACCAAAGAAATGCTTTCAGCCGCGTTTTCATCCTATGCGCAAACGCACGCCTCCAAGAAAAGTTATAACAATCATTGGGGTGTACCGCTCTCTCTCTCCCTGATGCATCCGGGATCAGACATCGCCGTTTTTGAAATGGGCATGAACCACGCCGATGAAATTACGCCCCTGACACAGATGGTTAAACCCGATATGGCCATCATCACAAAAATTGCGGCGGTTCATGTCGAGAATTTCAGTGATGGGATCGCCGGTGTCGCCAAAGCCAAGGCCGAAATATTTAATGGTCTTCCGGGGAAGGGCGGCGTCGCGATTTTACCCCGGGATAGTGACTGGTTTGATTTTTTGAAAATAGAAGCCGAGTCCAGAGGGGCAACGGTCTATAGTTTTGGGGAACAGGCCGAAGCGGATGCACGTTTAGTGGAATGTTTACTGGCCGCGAACGGCACCCGCGTCAAGGCTCAGATCATGGGGCAGGATATTACCTTTAATCTGCAAATGGTGGGTGCGCATCTGGCGATGAATGCGGTGCTGGTCTTGCTAGCGGTTAGATTAGCAGGCGGGGATATCACCAAGGCCGCGCAGGCTTTATCCCGCCTAGAGCCCCCCGAAGGGCGCGGCAAGCAGGAATTTTTAGATATCGGAGATACACAAAACCCGGTCGTATTGATTGATGAAAGTTACAATGCGTCACCAGAATCCATGAAGGCCGCCTTTCGCGTGCTGGCGTTGATTGACCCGGGTCGGGGCGGGCGGCGTATTGCCATTTTGGGTGATATGTATGAACAGGGCGTCAATGCCGCCAAAATTCACGAAGAACTGGCCATGCCGTTGATGGCCGCCAATGTTCAATTGGTTTATACCAGCGGCCCTTTGATGAAAAATCTCTATCAGGCCTTGCCTGAATCAAAACGTGGGGCGCACCGGGACGATAGCGCGGAACTGGCGAAGATTGTACCGGATGTATTGGTGCCGGGAGATGTCGTCATGGTCAAGGGATCACGCGGCGGCGGAGAAAAACCCCGCATGCAGTTAGTGGTTGAGGCACTTCGGGCACTTCCGGCGAAATTAAGGGGGGGACAACATCATGCTGTATAATTTACTCGCGCCACTGGCGGATGACTATATTTTCTTCAATCTGTTCCGGTATCTGACATTTCGGACCGGATGTGCGGTCATGACGGCACTGGTGATTGCGTTTTTAATCGGCCCTGCCCTTATTCGCTGGCTGAAGAATAAACAAAAAGAAGGCCAGCCCATCCGCGAAGACGGCCCCGAAACCCATTTCAAAAAAGCGGGCACCCCCACGATGGGGGGATTAATGATTCTGATGGCCGGGGGGATATCCACGCTGTTATGGGCGGATATTACGAACCCGTATGTGTTGATCGTCAGTTTTGTGATTATTTCATTTGGATTAATTGGCATGGCGGATGATTTTGCCAAATTAACGAAACGATCCCACAAAGGTGTATCAGGTAAAATCAGGTTATTGCTCGAGGGAACCATCGCCTTATTAGCCGCAGGGGCGTATGTATATTTTACCACCGATATGCCGGAACATGTGAATACATCATTTGATGCCACAGGTCTGGCCATTCCGTTCTTGAAAGATTATCTGGTGCCGCTGGGTATTTTATTTTTTCCCTTTGCCGCGCTGGTGATTGTGGGCGCATCGAATGCGGTGAATTTGACGGATGGTCTGGATGGACTGGCGATTGTCCCGGTGATGATTGCGGCGGCATGTTTCGGGCTGATTGCCTATCTGGCGGGGAATGCGGTTTTTTCTGAATATCTGGGCATTCATTTTGTTCCGGGGACTGGCGAACTGGCGGTGATATGCGGCGCGTTGATCGGCGCAGGCATGGGATTTTTATGGTTTAATGCCCCGCCCGCGATGGTGTTTATGGGGGATACGGGGTCGTTATCCATGGGGGCGGGTCTGGGCGCGATTGCCGTGATGGTCAAACATGAATTGGTACTGGTCATTATCGGCGGATTATTTGTGCTGGAAACCGTTTCGGTGATTGTACAGGTCGTGTCGTTTAAATTAACCGGTAAACGCGTATTTAAGATGGCACCCATCCATCACCATTTTGAAAAAATGGGATGGTCGGAACCGACCGTGGTGATCCGGTTTTGGATTATTGCCGTCATCTTGGCGTTGATTGGCCTCTCGACATTGAAATTGAGATAGCATGAAATTATTTTCCCGCACAGATCAATCAATTATTTCCAGATGGTGGTGGACGGTGGATCGCCGCTTACTGGCGACGTTGATTTTGTTGATGGTGATTGGCGTTTTTCTAGTGATGGCGGCCTCTCCGTCTGTGGCGCAACGCATTGGTCTTAATCAATTTCATTTTGTGATACGTCACAGTATTGTTTTGGTACCGGCGATTAGTATTATGTTGTGTGTGTCGTTGCTTAGTCTTCAAAATGTGCGGCGGCTATCGTTTTTAATGCTGGCCGGAAGCCTTGTTCTGATGATTTTGGTTTTACTGGTGGGTGAAGAAATCAAGGGGGCGCAACGCTGGATACATCTGCCCGGCTTTTCGCTTCAGCCCAGCGAGATCGTCAAGCCAGCTTTTATTGTTGTGGCCGCGTGGTTCATCGC
>CAZZGO010000035.1:0-13420 GCA_964654245.1 uncultured Pseudobdellovibrionaceae bacterium
TAAAGCAGAATTGTAAAGCACAACAATGCGGCGATTTCGGCCAAACACCGGGATCACGGCACCATCCTTGAACGCGACCGGGCGTGGCAAGGTCTTCAGTTTGTCCGTAATCCAATCTCTGTTTTCTTCAGCAAATTCAAAAGCTAAGCGTAAAGAGGCACGCTTGGGCACGACCAGATGCATGACCCGTTGTTTCGGGTCAAGTCGAAGCGCCAGCCGACGCGCTCGTCTGCTGACCGTCACCCGCAATTTTGATGAAATTTCATCAAAAGGATAGGCCAACAGAGCCATATCATGGTCTGTTGGCACAATTTCGCGACCTGCACGTGATCGACCACGTCCAGCGCGAAGGGTTTTCACACGCTTCGCCATTAGTTTTCCAATAAGATTACGTATATAGAATATCATGAACTATAGCGTCTTGGGAATAGATGGCAAGAGGCAAATGATAATTCTTTTGGATAATTCTTGAAATTTTCTTTCGAAATCATAACTCTTTGAAATTAAATAGATTTATGCTGCATTGCGAAGGCTGGGCCACCCGCCGAGCGGTAGATCTATCCCCCCGATTCTGAGCGTCATGCCAAAGGATTTTCCCCCGTCTAATTTTGCTTTTTCGCCGGCTTGATTTTGTGTGTGGGTGATGTGTGCCTGACGGATCATGTCTGTATCAAAAGTTGGGAGAGTCGTCCCCACAGGATCCAGTTGCCATGACATGATCTGCGGCCATTGTTTTTCTTTAGCACTGCCGCCCGCCCACCAGAAATGACCTTTGCCGGGAACGATCAAGGCGCGGCGATCAGTTGCCGGCGACAGATGGGGGTGAATACCCATCGTCTGACCGATGGATGAGATATCATCTTTTTCCGCATCCGCGGTCAGCACGGGGCAGGTAATGGCCGTCAGGTTCGGAACACGTCCTCGATACGTCAAGGCACCGGACACTAATCCGTTGTGTTTAAAATTGCCGATGACCGCGTCCAGATAAGATGCGCCATGTTGATCTGCCATGGTGAGATATTCAATTCTAAAGGCGAGTTGACGAAGAAAATCGGCTTCGGCTGCAGGGATATTATCTTCACGCAGGGCGGCCAGAATATCTTTTTGGGCAAACGGGCGATGACGTTCAAATTCGCCGCTTCCCCGGGCGATATAATCAAACAGGCGCGAAATATCTTCGGCATGCCTGCCGGGATTGCCCATCATGAACTGGGCAATTTGGCGATGGCCGGACCGCACAGATTTGCCCGCGCCAGGATAATTTTCCGGCACAATGTCTATTTCCTGTTCGGAAAACCATGATTGCGGGGTGCGTTCGGCAAAACGGTTCACAATCGATTGCGTGACTGAAATATCGGCTGGTCCTGACGCTAAGAACAAGGTTTCCGGTCGATACGGGACTTGGTCTTCACACATAACTGCACTGGCAATCGTCAGGGGCACCAACGCTTGACACACGGCTACGGCATGGGCGGGGCGGCCTTCTCGTTTAAATATGTCTTCAAGGAAGGTCATGTCCGCTTCGACTTGGGCATTCATGTCAAAGGGGGTATCGTTCGGCGTCATCGCCGCATCCTTCAGGTCACGGACATATACCGGAAAACCAGCATCCACGTAATTCTGGATCACATTAAATACCAGCGTTGAAAAATGTCCGGACATTGGTGCCGACAGATAGACAGGCGGTTTGTCCGACGCGTCTGTCCAGAACCGAACCAGATCAACGTCCGGGAGAGACTTAACCGTTTCAATACCAAGGGGTCTTATTTTATTTCCGATCAACGGGTCTGTGATAAGGTCGCGCCAATCAACTTTTGCATGGTCTTTTGTATGAAGTGCCGTCACAAAAGACAGCGCTTCCAGATTGTGCCAAGGCTTTGCCGCATTCAAAGAAAATGTTACATCGGAGAAGCTTCGTCCGGCATCGGGAGAGACAGAATCAGTTCGAGGGTTACCCACGCCATATTGAACGGTCATGCTGTCTGGAAACCGGCTGGCTATGTCGTGAAAGGCGGGGGATAGGGCGGCCAGCGAGCGAATACCCTCCACCTTAATAGAAACCGGATTTTGATCGTATATCCCCAGTGTCGCGTTCAAGACCGGTTGCCAGAGCGTGCATACAGCCTCCATCTGCCGCGCCGTCAATGCTTGAGCCACACTCATGAGATTCATAAAAAAACGTGAGGCATCAAAAAACTGATAGGGCACAGCGTTCATATAACGGTCTCCTGTCTAAGATAGCCCTCAATTGGACAGGCTTTTGCTCGGCAGGTCTATGTGCGATGCGTCAAACGGATGTAAAGGATGTGGATAACAAAAAGGACAGAATTAGTCTTCTGCCGCGTTTTCCTTGGCCTTGTTTTGATTCAGTTCCTGTTCCTTCAGCCACCGTTTTACGGCGGCCGCGCCATGTTTATCCCGATCAAACCGATCGGGTGTTATATCCGGGGCGATTGCCAGATCAGATGCCGGGACAGGATCAACGCCGGGGTCGAATTCGCGCATGAAGTGACGCACACGCGGCATAATATCTGTGCGCCATTTCCGGCCATTGAAAATACCGTAATGCCCGGTCTGAAGTTGAAAATGATGAAATTGTTTTCGTTGCGGCAGGTTAATGCATAAATCATGCGCCGCGGTGGTTTGCCCGCGTGAGGAAATATCGTCCAGTTCCCCTTCGATGGTCAATAAGGCGGTGTGTTCAATTGCCTTGGGATTAACGGACACCAGTTTTTGTGTGAGCGGATCACGCCATTTCATCTGCCCGCGGGGGAGCAAGTGACGTTGAAAAACCGTATCAATCGTTTGCAGGTAAAATTCACCCGTGATGTCCATGACGGCATTATATTCATTATAAAAACGGCGGTGACTTTCGGCACTGCTTCCGTCCCCGGCAATCAAATGCTGAAAGAATTTCATGTGCGAGCCAACATGTCGATCCAAATTCATCGACATAAAGCCTGATAATTGAAGGAACCCCGGATATACCTTGCGGAAAGCTCCCGGATAATAAAAGGGCACGGTTTGCACCACGGCATTTTCAAACCATGACATGGGGCGTTCTTCGGCCAGTTTATTGACGGCTGTTTTTGAAATACGCGTATCAATGGGGCCGCCCATCAATGTCATTGTCAGGGGCTGGTTGGGGTCATCTTCGCCAGCCATGAGAGAGACAGCCGCCAGCACAGGCACCGCCGGTTGGCATACGGCAATTAAATGCGTCTGCGGGCCCAGAAGACTCATGAATTCGCGCAAATACGTAATGAACGTATCCAGATTGAACACCCCGTCCGTCAAGGGCACTTGCCGTGCATCCGTCCAATCCGTCACGTACACATCATGATGGGGCAATAATGCCTGCACGGTGCCCCGTAACAAGGTGGCGTAATGCCCGGACATCGGTGCCACCACCAGAACACGCGGGTCTTTGCGTTTAGTTGCGCGTTTAAAATGAAGCAACTGGCAAAAAGGTTTTTCAACCACAACGTCCTGAACGACCTTGATCTTCTCCCCATTAATAAGGGTGCCATCGATCATCCAGTCGGGTTCACCAAACCGGCGGGTCACCCGTTCGAATAATTCCGCCGAGGCGGCCGCCGTGCGCCCGGCCTGAGAGTAGGACAGGGGATTCCAAGGGTTTTGAAGCACCGTTCGGATCATTTCTGCGCCCACCCGGGCAGGGGTTAAAAGGGCGTGCTGAAGGTCATAAAGGTGATAAAGCATTTTGGGTTCCGTTGTTTCAGGCTTATTATAACATGGTTATTAACCAATCCAAAGATATTGTGCAGTGCAAAATTTAATTGAGTATATATCTGTCCTTCATGGATACCTGTTTTCCGCCGATCGTCTGCCGGTGGCGATTATGGCATTGATAATGGTGTCGTGCCTGGGTATGTGGCTGGGGGCGTTTAAAGGACGCGCTATCCCCTTATATTGGACAGTGATTGACCTTGTTTTTGGCGCCATTGGCCAAAAAATGGATCGGCCAGGGCGTCCGGTGGGGGATTTGATCTTTCGCGGGTTTGTGCTGATGGCGTTGGTGATGGCCATATCATTCCTTTTGGCACGGGGGATGAATGCAGTCGTCAATCCGTTGGTAATTCCTCAAGTGATTCCGGGTCTGTACGTCCAGCTTTTTGACGTGGCGATGTTATCGCTGGTTTTGGCCTCTGGATCCGTGTGGAAGGCGAATATGAAACTTCACCGGGCGCTGGCAACCGATCAGACGGTGCCGGGGGCGTTTTACGCCATCGCGGTGAGTACGCGAACGGATTTAACCCAAGGGGATGAATTCGCGATTACCCGCACGGGCATGGCACTTTTGGCGCGAAGTTTTGATAAAGGGGTGGTCTCCCCAATATTATGGTATTTAATTGGCGGCCTTCCGGCGGCCTTTATCTATGCCGGGCTGGCTGGGCTGGCGTGGCGTTTCGGTCGGGACGGGTTTACCGGCGGTTTTGGGCGGATGGCACTTGAACTTGAAAAACTAATGGGCATGGTGCCCAACTTGCTGGCGGGTCTTTTGATGGCGATGGCCGGGCTTTTTACACCCACGGGGCGTATGTCTTCGGGGTTGGCCGGGTTTTTAATGGCCAAGGCAAAAACCCCTTATTTTCAAGGAGGTTCCCCTGTGACGGCCATGACCTATGCGTTAAATGTGACGCTGGGGGGGGCGGGGGTCGATCAGGAAGGGCGCGCGCTTCGCCGGGATTGGGCAGGGCCCGAACGCGCCACCGCCCAGCTGACGGCGGGGCATTTACATCGCGCCGTTTACATCACTTTATTGGCGCATATCCTTTTTATTCTAAGTCTTTTGGGTGCGATGATCGTTTCTGGCCATCATTTACTTGACTTTATCGGTTAAGATGCCTTATTTATCGCCAGAATTTAAATTTAGAAGGAATATCCTATGAGCCGCACATGTATGGTCACCGGTAAAAAACGTATGGTCGGGAATAACCGTTCCCATGCGTTGAATGCTACCAAACGCACGTTCGAAGTGAACGTTCAAGACACCACAATTTATAGCGAGGTGTTAAAACGCAACGTGTCCTTGCGTGTGACGGCAGCAGGTCTTCGGACGCTGGATCACAAAGGTGGTCTTGATGCCTATATCATGAACACAGCCAAGACCAAGTTGGCTCCTGAACTGCGTCCCTTAAAGGCACAGATTGAAAAGGCGTTGGCCAAGAAAAAGGCGTAAGCTTTTTCCTCTCGAATTTTTAAGATGCGCCCCCTGACGGGCGCATTTTTATTGGAACGCAGGTTTTTTGATGACTATTTCATATCCCAATTTTTCGTTTGATATCACCCATGTTGATCCTGTGTCCGGGGCACGAACAGGGGTCATCACGACGCCGCATGGCCGGGTACCAACGCCCAATTATATTTTCTGTGGCACCAAGGCCTCGATTAAAAACTTGTCCCCCGCCCATATGCGTGAAGCGGGTACGGATATCATGTTATCAAACACCTATCACCTGATGATCCAGCCCGGGGCGGATATCGTCCAGAAAATGGGCGGACTTCAGGCCTTCACCGGATGGCGGGGGCCGATGTTGACTGATTCTGGTGGGTTTCAGGTTTTTTCCATGGGGCATGGTTCCTGCGCGGATGAAATCAAGGGACGCAATACCAAGAAAAAAGAAAATCTCATCCGTATTGATGAAACGGGTGCTTATTTCCGCTCGTACATGGATGGCCGCCAGATGTGCCTTAATCCTGAAATATCCATGGAAGTGCAACGCAAACTGGGGGCGGATCTGGTGGTGCAGATGGATGAATGCACCGCCTATCAGGTGACCAAAGATTACACGGCGAAATCGATGGAAATGTCCATGCGCTGGGGGGATCGGTCCTTGGCGGCGTTTGAAAAAACACATGATGGGACGCAGGCCTTGTATGGCGTGGTACAGGGCGGGGTATATGAGGATTTGCGAATCACCAGCGCGGGTTATGTGGCCGAGCGTCCTTTTTTCGGCACGGCCATTGGCGGGTGTCTGGGCGGAAGCGACGATGAAATGTATGGCATTTTAGAATGGATCAGATCCCACAACCACCCCGGACGCCCCACCCATTTCTTGGGGATTGGACGCATGAAAGATATTTTTGAAGGCGTTAAATACGGTATCGACACATTTGATTGCGTGATGCCCACCCGCATTGCCCGTCATGGCATGGCGTTGATGAAAGGCGTCAAGGGAGAGCGGATCAATCTTTTGAATGCGCGGTTCCGGGATGATCCAGAACCGCTCGACCCTACACTGGATATACCGTTCTCACGGGATTATTCTAAGGCCTATATTCATCACTTGCTTAAGGCTGGGGAAATGCTGGCCTATCAAATTTTGTCCCAGCATAATGTGGCTGTGATCAATCGATTGATGCGGGATGTCAGATCCGCCATTCAATCCGGAACACTGGAGACTCTCCGCAAAGAATATTTGCCGGAATAGGGCGCTTAAGCGTATAAAAAGAAATGATCAAACATCCGGATTTTAAAAATCTTTTCATCGTCGATCATCCGTTGGTTCAACATAAGTTGACCTTTATGCGCGACAAAAAGACATCAACGCTTGATTTCAAACGTTACTTAAAAGAAATTTCTTTTTTGATGGGATATGAATTAACCCGCCATCTGCCCCTCACGACACGGCAGGTGGAAACCCCGGTGGAACAGATGACCGCGCCTGTTTTACAAGATGAATTGCCGGTGATTGTGCCTATCCTGCGGGCGGGTCTGGGGATGTCAGACGGGCTTCAGGAACTCATGCCCGAATCTTGTGTGGGGCATATTGGTGTCTATCGTGACGAGACAACACATCGTCCTCATGAATATCTGGTCAGGCTCCCTGAGCCGCGGGCACGGCGTTTTATTGTTACCGACCCGATGTTGGCCACCGGATATTCAGCCGCCCATGCGTTTGGGGTGATGATATCAAGGGGCATTAACCCTGCGCATATATCTTTCATGTCCTTATTATCCGCGCCCGAAGGCGTGCGCGTGATTGAACAGGCTTACCCGGATATTCCCGTTTATACAGCCGCGCTGGATCGCCAATTGAATGACCAGGCCTATATTTGCCCGGGGCTAGGGGATGCGGGGGATAGGCTGTTTGGAACATATTGATTTTTCATGATAATTTTTATCTCCGCCGATAGCTTAGGGTTCTTTTATCCTTTTTGAGGTAACATCAGAGGGGGAGAGCGGTGTTAGGGGAAGCGTCTATGAACATAGATATAGACCATAAATCGTTATTTGATCACCTGCCGGTGCCGCGTTTTATCGTCCGGCAGGAAGGTGAGCACTTTGTCATTCAAGAATGCAACCGCAAAGCCGAAGAGTATTTTTCCAAACCCAGATGCGCCATCATTGGCCAGAATTTATCAACGCTTTTGGATCCTGAAAATGCCACCCATTTGATTCATTCCTATGAAGTGATTTTGAAAAAAAAGCTTCCTGTGACCATACAATCTTTGCCAACATTTCCCGGCCATTTTCATGTCCCGGGTTTCTGGATCAACCCCGTCCTGGATGAGCAGGGACAGGTGTGCATGATCGATGTCATCGGTCAGCCTGGAAAAACAGATGATACAGCGCTTCAGCGCGAGCGTGATGACGCCTTGTTATTGTTAACGTCCATCTTTGACGTCAGCGAAGTGGCCATTTTGGTCACGGATCATAACCGACGTATCATCAAGGTGAATGATTCCTTTACCCGAATATATGGGTGGCCGCGCACACAAATTATTGGGCTGGATATTGTCCAGCTTTTAGCCGAAGACGAGCGTGAAAAAGCCCAAAGTAATTATGATGAATTCATCAAATCCGGTATCCGAAGCACGGGCGAGGTGAAGGTCAATCGCAAGGATGGAACCGTTGCGAATGTTTTGTACACATCCGCGACGCTGGAACTTAGCCAGAAAAGACGTTTTCAGGTGACCACAGTGATGGATATTACGCTTCGTAAGCAGATGGAATTTTCCCTACGTCAGGCCAAAGAGCAGGCTGATTCATCCTCTCAGGCCAAATCCGCGTTTTTGGCGAACATGAGCCATGAATTAAGAACGCCCCTGAACGCAATTTTGGGTTTTTCTGAGATGATGGAAAAAGAAACATTCGGCGCATTGGGACATCCGAAATATGCCGAGTATATTCAAGATATTCATACCAGTGCCCAGCATCTGCTGGAGATTATCAACGAAGTACTGGATATGTCGAAGATTGAGGCCGGCCGTGTGGATCTGGATGAACATGAGGTTGATATCCCGGCCTTGATTGAATCCATTCACCGGATCATGTCGTCTCGCGCCTTTAGTTCAGGGTTGGAAATTCGGCAGAAGATCCCGTCTGGTTTACCGGCATTATTCGCGGATCCACGTTTGGTGCGACAGATTTTGATTAATCTGGTGACCAATGCCATTAAATATTCGGAAAAAAGCGGTCATGTGGATATCGAGGCCAGCATGACCCCCCAAGGCGCGATGCAATTAATCGTCAGGGATTATGGGGTGGGTATCCCCAAAAATCGTCTGGTTGAAGCGATGGAGCCTTTCGGGCAGATACATGACCCGGGCAAGGCCAATAAGGCGCAGGGGACGGGGCTGGGGCTTCCGCTGGCGCGGGCCATGGCGCGGCTTCATGGGGGCACGCTGGAACTTGAATCCGACCTTGGCAAAGGCACACAAGTGACGGTTACCTTTCCGCGAAAGCGCATACGTTACCATAAATCTTCCACATCCGACGAAAGCCAGATTGAAATTGCCCGTCCTGCGGAGTAATCTCACCTATCGTTATTCCCAGATATCTTGAGGAGTGCCATGATGACGGAATTAGAACTGCGCTGTCAGCAGGCCGGATTAAAAATGACCGGCCCCCGAAAAACCATTCTTCGTGTCTTAGGGGAGTCGGCGGATCACCCGTCGGTTGAAGTGGTGTATGAACGCGCCAAGGCGATTGATTCATCCATTTCGATTGCCACGGTCTATCGCACCTTGAATATGCTGGATGAGCTGGACTTGGTAACACGTCATGAATTCAACGAAACATTTTCGCGGTACGAAGCCAATCAGGAACATCATCACCATTTGATTGATCTGGAAACCGGGAAAGTGGTCGAATTTCAAAACGACGCGCTGGAGAAACTGAAGATCAGAATCGCTGAAGAATTGGGCTATGAATTAATCGACCACCGGCTTGAATTATATGGCCGAAAGATAAAGACAAAAAAATGACATCTGGTCTTGATGCAAATTGTTTTCAGTCCTTTGACCAAGTCGAAGAACCGGATGCATGTAAATGCAAAGGCATTGTCTTGAGCGCCTACCGTACCTTAAAGGCAAATGGCGTGCGTGAGCGCGACGCACTTCAAATATGTGCCCGTGTGCTTCGCTATCATCATCCGTCTTCGAACCATGAATCAAAAAATGTGGTCGAATGCTGGGTGTTTGAACATTCAGAACGCGCCGCGCATTAGAGAACCCCGTGCCCGAACCTAGATTACCCACACATCTTTGGGTTGAGGCCAAGATCCGCTCTTTTTCAGATTTTGGTCATTCAGTGTTTGTTCTGCATAAGGGCGACTTAACGGGGGGAACGGTTCTCTTCAAACTTTTTGATGGTCGTTCGGATTGCCGCGTTTTAATCCAGCAAAGGGATATGGCGGGGGTGCTGACGTGGTTCGATGCGCTAACGCCAGGGGTGGCAGATGAAAAAACGGCGGATGAATATATCCGCCGCGCCCTTTTCGTTGATCCAGATATGTGGGCCATTGAAGTTATGGTGCCACAATTGCAAATTGACCTTTAAGCGCGCTGTAAGATGACATGTAGGAAGGATTAGATCTTAAGCGTTTAAAAAGATCACTCACTCTCATCTGACCACGGCTAGTTGCCCGGAGCCAGGAAGTGACCAACTGACGGTTCATGCGAACCTCACCTCACTTTCCTGACACCATCATCGGAGCAGAAGGTTAAAAATGTCTTAATAATTCGCACGCATCTGGACAATTTTAAATGGCCTGCTATATCAAATGCTTACGTTAATCGTTTCTTTTTATTATAGGAAATATCATGAAATTCAGCCCTCTGGGACGTACAGGTTTATCGGTTTCGCGTGTGTGTCTTGGCACCATGACATGGGGACAGCAAAACAGCGAATCAGAAGCTCATGAACAAATGGATTATGCCGTATCCCGCGGGATTAATTTTTTTGATACGGCGGAATTATATGCTGTGCCGACATCAGCCGCGACCCAAGGCAAAACCGAAGAATATATTGGCACATGGTTTAAAAAATCTGGCCAGCGGGACCAAATTATATTGGCTACCAAAGTTACTGGTCCTGGACTTCCGTGGATACGTAAGGGGTCGCCGATTACCGGCAAAAGCGTACATGATGCGATTGAAGGATCACTGAAACGTCTTCAGACGGACTATGTAGATCTCTATCAATTACATTGGCCGAATCGACCTTTTCCTCATTTCGGGCTTAACCATGCCGGGGAAATTGATTTTACGGCACATAAGACCGGCGAGATCGAAGATAATTTGCTCGATATCCTTCAGGCGTTGGGTGAGGTCGTTAAACAAGGGAAAGTGCGTTATATCGGTTTATCCGATGATACGGCGTGGGGGATCATGAAATACCTGTCTTTATCGGATCGCCATCATCTGCCACGCATGCAATCCATCCAAAACGAATATAGTCTTCTTAATCGTTCTGATGATCCTTATGTCGCAGAGGTATGTGTGCGAGAAGAGGTGTCCTATCTTCCCTGGTCGCCTTTGGCTTGTGGGTTGCTCAGTGGTAAATATGCCGGGGGCAAAATCCCGCCCGGTTCCAGATGGGATCATGAAAAACGTATGCGTGACAATTTTGATAGTTTTAGAAATGTTCCACAAACGCATCAGGCTGTGGCCGATTATATGGCGGTGGCCAAAAAACATGGGCTCGATGTCTGTCAGATGGCACTCAAGGCGGTGGATATTCAAACATTTGTAACCTCGACCATCATTGGCGCCACGAACATGACCCAGCTTAAGTCAAATATTGATGCGTTTGATATCACATTATCCCCGGATGTGATGAAGGATATTGATGTGGTTTATAAATCCTGTCCGATCCCGTATTAAAAAGGAACACGAAGATGGCCATTCTGCCGTACCGGAACATCATGCCCCAACTGGCGAATGATGTATTTATTGCACCCACGGCATCGGTGATTGGGGATGTGCATATTGGGGCTCAGAGTAATATTTGGTTTGGGGTGACCATCCGGGGGGATGTGCATGAAATCCGTATCGGCGCGCGGACGAATATTCAAGATGGTTCTGTCATTCATGTCACGCGTGGTGTGTCCGGCACGTATATTGGCGATGGGGTTACGATTGGGCACATGGCACTTCTTCACGCCTGCCGGGTCGAAGATCACGCCTTTGTGGGGATGGGGGCGATTATACTGGACGAAGCCGTTGTTGAAACGGGGGCGATGCTGGCGGCGGGGGCGATGTTGACGCCGGGCAAGCGCGTCCCGTCGGGGGAGTTATGGGCGGGAAGGCCAGCCACCTTCATGCGCCGACTAACGGAAAAGGATACGGATTTTTTTCCTGTGTCCGCCGATAACTATGTGAAGTTGGCGCGGGAATACCTGGATCAAAAAATAACTTAAGCCTGACGACGGACATAGGAGCCCGGCGCGGGTTCTATAGGGTTCGTGATCTCTCTTTTCTCAATTTTTTCGCCCGCAAAGGGTTCAATCCATGTCTGCCAATACGTCCACCACGATCCGGGTTTTTCTTCCGCCTGTTTCATCCATGCCTCAGGATCTTCGGGGAGATGAGCGCTCTCCCAAAAACAATATTTTTTTCCGGCGGGCGGGTTCACGACGCCCGCGATATGGCCAGACGCCGCCAAGGTAAAATCAACCGGGCCTGAAAACAGACGCGCCCCGGCATAGGTCGCCTTCCATGGGGCAATATGGTCTTCGCGCGTGGACAGAAAAAAAGCGGGAGTATCAATCATTCTGACATCAAGATCTGTCCCCGCCAAAGACATGCCGCCGGGTTTGACCAACAAATTATCCCGGTACATGGCGCGTAAATAATGAAGATGAAGCGCGCCCGGCATATTGGTTGAATCATCATTCCAATACAGTAAATCAAATGGAAAAGGTTCTTTACCCATCAGATAGTTATTAATCACAAACGACCAGATCAAGTCGTTGGCACGAAGCGCACTGAATGTGTTGGATAAATAACTTCCCGGCAGAACACCATTTTCTTGGATAGCATTATCCAGAAAGGAAATCGCTTTGTTGTCTGCAAATAATTTAAGATCGCCCGCATTTTCAAAATCAATCAATGTTGTTAAAAATGTAGCCGAGGCAATCCTATGGCTTTGTCCTTGTGCCTTCATCCAAGCCAATGTCATGGTCAAAAGCGTGCCGCCGATACAATATCCAATAACATTGGCATCGGTTGACCCTGTCCGGTCTTCAATGAATGTCAGCGCGTCTAAAATGCCGCTTTGCATGTAATCTTCAAAGGTACGGTTCGCATATGTTTTATCCGGGTTGACCCATGATACCATGAAAACCGTGTGCCCTTGATCTACCAGCCATTTCACAAATGAATTTTCAGGCCGCATATCCAGAATATAATATTTGTTGATCCAGGGCGGAATGATGAGCAAGGGGCGTGCATACACCTTGTCTGTGGTCGGCGTGTATTGAATAAGCTGGATCAGGTCATTCTGATACACCACGCTTCCCGGGGTTGTAGCGAGATTTTGGCCGACTTCGAAGGCCTTATAATTAGTGGTGCTTATTTTGAGATCACCTTGGCCGCGTTCCATATCGGAGAGCAGATTTTCAAACCCCCGTACCAGATTTTCACCGCCTGTGCGCACGGTTTCACGCAGGACATCCGGGTTGGTTAGCACAAAATTGGTGGGTGACAGGGCGTCGGCAAATTGCCGAGCCGAAAACCGAAGTCGGTCTTGCTGACCGTCATCCATATCCGGGGTGTTTTGAATGGTCTGATCCATCCATTGACGGGTCATCAGATAAGATTGCTTAATGAAGTCAAATAAGAGGTTATTCTGCCATTCTACTGATTTAAAACGCTTATCTCCCGTTTCAGGTTTATAGATATCCTCGAGGGGTTCGCCTTGGTATTTTTTCCATACATTTTCCCATATCGCCATCCAATTCTGCCAATACTGCAGTTGCAGGTTGGCCATTTTCTCGGGATTGGCCAGCAAAGATTTCATAAAATCGATGTAGGCATTGCGAATATCTAGCGGGTCGTGGCTCAGGGCTTTGCCCGCTTTTTCCAAACTGGCCGATACTAAAGGCTGTACCCGGTTCAAGACCGACATCATAATCGCGCCCAATTCTGCGGTATCCAGAGCGGATACAGA